>JAWJLM010000027.1 GCA_040191315.1 Bacillaceae bacterium S4-13-56
GCCTTACGTCGATGATCGAGGGCGCTTGCGCTTTTCTCATTGTAATCCATGAACGTTTGTGAATGTTTTGGATGCATTCACAAAATATATATGATTATTATTGATTGATTTTGATTGAAAATGGTTGAAAATTGCAAGCGCTTCATATATAATGAAGTCAAATAGGGGAAGCTAGTAAATAATTGGCTTCTTAGGTGGAGGTGAATTCGTTGTTAACAGAAGAAAGACATCGCATTATTTTGCAATTGTTAAAAGAAAAAGAAATTGTTCATGTTCAAGAACTTGTCGAGGCACTTTCCTCCTCTGAGTCAACAATTCGAAGAGACCTTAGTCAGTTAGAAGAAAAAAAGCTACTTAAACGAGTTCATGGAGGTGCTTCTTTATTAAAACAAAAAGGAGAAGAATTAAGTATTTCTGAAAAATCCTCCAAGAATTCAGAAGAAAAGGAAAGAATTGCTGAATATGCCGCGAGTCTTATCAGAGATGGGGATTGTATTTATTTTGACGCAGGAACAACTGTTTTTGCCATGATTCCCTATATTCAAGCGAAAGACCTCATTGTAGTTACAAATGGAGTCACTCATATTACTCCATTGCTTGAAAAAGGAATGAATACTTATGTCGTTGGAGGCTATGTTAAGGGAAAAACAAATGCCATCATTGGGCAAAGAGCCATTGAAAGTTTGACTGGTTATCGATTTGATAAATGTTTTATAGGAGTCAATGGAATTCATTCAGAATATGGATTTACGACTCCTGATCCTGAAGAAGCAACTATCAAATCAAAAGCCATTAGTTTAGGCCAGCAGGTTTATGTTTTAGCAGACCATTCCAAACTTCATGAGGTTACCTTTTCTAAAATAGCCCAATTAGAAGAAGCTGTAATCATTACCAACGAGAACGATGATGATATATTGAAAGATTTTAAAAATAAAACCTCAATTATAAGTATTTAAAAGGAAGGTGCAGATCAATGAAGATTACGGATTTGTTAAAGCTTGATACGATTGAACTGGATCTAAGAGCACGATCAAAATCAGATGCTATTGATGAGCTAGTCAATCAATTAGATCGAGCAGGAAGATTAGCGGATAAAGAAAAGTATAAAGAGGAGATTTTAGCACGTGAATCTCAAAGCACGACGGGAATTGGGGAAGGAGTAGCTATTCCTCATGCCAAAACAGATGCGGTTAGGACACCATCGATTGCATTTGGTCGATCAAAAGAAGGTATCGATTATGAGGCTCTTGATGGACAACCAAGTCATCTCTTTTTCATGATTGCGGCTACTGCTGGGGCGAACAATGACCATTTAGATACATTGGCTCGTTTATCTTCCATGCTTATGGATACTTCTTTTAGAAAAACGCTACTGGAAGCAAAAACAAAAGAAGAAATTATCCATGCGATTGATCAAAAGGAACAAGAAAGACTTGAAGAAGAAGCCGGCACGACGGAAACTTCTTCTGAACAAAAAATCCTAGCGGTAACAGCTTGTCCAACGGGAATTGCGCATACTTACATGGCTGCTGATGCTTTGAAAGGTAAAGCTGCTGAAATGGGTGTCAATATTAAAGTGGAAACACGTGGTTCAGGTGGGGCGAAAAATGTTCTTACTAGAGCTGAAATTGAATCAGCAGATGCTATCATTGTGGCTGCAGATACAAATGTGGATATGAGCCGTTTTAAAGGAAAGCGTGTGATTGAGGTAGGGGTGGCAGAAGGAATTCGTCGCCCAGAAGAACTAATTAATAAAGCACTTAGTGGAAATGCCCCTATTTTCCAAGGGGGAGGAGAATCATCTTCTGATAGCGGTGGAGGGGAGGAAGGACAAAAGCAAAATGCTTTCTATAAGCATCTAATGAATGGTGTATCCCATATGCTTCCGTTTGTTGTTGGTGGAGGAATTCTAATTGCGTTAGGTTTCTTATTCGGGATTGAGTCCCATGTGGAAGGGAATCCAGATTATAATCGATTTGCTGAAGCTTTAAACACGATTGGTGGAGGGAACGCCTTCGGTTTAATGATACCAGTTTTGGCTGGTTTTATTGCGATGAGTATTGCCGATAGGCCAGGTTTAGCTCCAGGTATGGTTGGTGGTTTCATGGCTGCTCAGGGTGGATCTGGATTCTTAGGTGGTATCATTGCTGGTTTCTTAGCGGGTTATGTCATTATTCTTTTGAAAAACGTGTTTGCAAACCTTCCTCGCTCTCTTGAAGGTATTAAAACGATCTTGCTTTATCCTCTTTTCGGTATTTTTATCACTGGAATGATTATGTTCTTTGTTGTTAATGAACCTGTTGGTATGTTTAATACAGCGCTAGAAAATTGGTTAACAGGAATTGGTACAACAAATGCTGTTCTCGTTGGATTGATTCTTGGTGGTATGATGGCGATTGACATGGGTGGACCGATCAACAAAGCTGCCTATACTTTTGGTATCGCTATGCTTGATGCTCAACAATATACGTTTATTGCTGCCATTATGGCCGGTGGAATGGTACCACCACTAGGAATTGCTTTAGCGACTACTTTCTTTAAACGTAAATTTACAATGCAAGAACGAGATGCAGGAAAATCAAACTATGTAATGGGAGCTTCCTTTATAACAGAAGGAGCCATCCCCTTTGCAGCTGCTGACCCAGGTCGTGTAATTCCTTCCATAGTCATTGGATCTGCAGTAGCCGGTGCATTATCCATGATGTTTGGATTAGGACTACAAGCTCCTCATGGTGGATTATTTGTTGTTCCTCTTATCCAAGGCAGTGCCTTATTATATCTTTTGTCTATACTAATCGGTGCTGTGATTACAGCAATCTTATTAGGAGTTTTGAAGAAGGATGTAGAGGCAAGATAGCTTATAAAATGTTAAAAAGCCAAGCTGTTTTTCATCAGCTTGGTTTTTTTTGAAAGATAACCAGAAAGTATAAAATTTGTCTAGCTCCTGCGCCCTATCGACTAGAGTCGGTTCCCTCCTCTCCATCGATAAGGCAACATCGATGAAGGAGGGTCGGTTAAAAACGCGACATCCGATTACTCGGCCCACCGAAAACATTTGGCGCAACACCGAACTGACTCGCCTCCTGCGAGCCCTCGTGAACCGTGTTTCCTTTATCTCGGAGGATCGCAGGCTAAAATCGCCACATCGTGTGGCAACGCCTACGTGACCCACATCCGGTGGGCCTCACCTCCTTACGTCGATGATCAAGAGCGCTTGCGCTTTTCTCAACAGATAGGAAAGTATAAAACTTTCCTATCTGCATAAGTGCAACTAAGCCATTCGCCACAAAGGCTTGGCGAATGCCAAGTTTTCTAATGCTATCAGCTTTATAACTTTAGTTGGGTGATAGTATAAGTCAAACCAAGGCTTTCGCCATCAGGAATTGCAAACGGGCTACTATGAAAGCAAAATACGCTCTCAAGAATCCCTTTATTGATAAGCAGATGCGTTGCTTTGATGACGTTTGCCTAGGAGAGTGGAGACAAAAGGCAACCAAGAGCCGTTCTAGCTAACGTTTGCCCAACAAAACAAAAAAAGGGTTTTCGTCACGTTTGTCGAATATTATCTTTTAGCCACCAAACAAGAAAGGAGGACAACGAAGTAAGCCCACATGAACAAACCTCGTCAAAACCCTCAATTTTTACTGTTCTATTCCTTAGTTTTCCTATATGATGGAAATACTCTGCTAAAAACTTTCAATTTTGATAGGAGTCGAATTCAATGAAATTAATAATTTTATGTGGATGAGTTGGTACAAACTAACCATAATTAAATTGCATTTTATAAAAAACACATAAATAGCAAGAATTTTCACCCAATACTTTGATTGACCTTTTTAGGAAAAAGTCTAATTCTTTGGATACAGTTTTTTACTATGCAGGTGACGGAGGCCCTACATAAACAAAAAAACACTGGTCAACATTAAAAATACACATACACTTCTTGTTGGGACACAATTAGTGCAGGAGGTATTAAGGAGATGTTGGCAGTGGCCAAGATTAATTATATCAGACATAAAGCAAACAAAGAGTATGAAAACTATTCAGAGATTACAAGGCTAATGGGAAGAGATCCTTGAACTATTAAGAAGTATAGAGGACTTCAGCCGACATCTTTTTATAAAAATGTTAGTTTAAAACTTTAACTTTAGTATTATTTGTATCATTATAGATTTGTGAAGGAAGGATATACATCCCATAATAACCAAGAATAGGATCATAGAGGACTGTCTTATATGTCGCGATATCTACCCTAGCATAGTCATAAGCTAGCCAAACAAACTTTGAACAATAATTATTACTTATCGAGTAAGGATTATTAGTAAAGGAGTAATTTGTAACATAATTAATGTTATTCACAGCCCAATATCCTGCTGTAGTTCTTTGGGCAGAAGTAGCATTATTAGGTCTAATTAATGTAACAGTATCAAAGTTAGATAAGAATGTTGAAACTGGATGAGAAGCAGAAGGATCAGCGGGTAGTGTATGGTGTACTTTTCCATCAGTGCCCACAATACCTATGTGACCAACATAAAAAGTTGAAACCGATTTTTTTGAATAGAGTAAATCACCAGGCTTAATTTCTATATTGGTATTTGGGTAGTTACCATAACTAGTACCTCCACCTTCACCTATAGGGATATAACTTGGACCACCGTCCGCAGCTGAAACAGAAAGAGCACCACCAAAAACAAAAGTAAATACTAATGCAAATAAAAAAGTATTTTTTTCATAATTTTTCCTCCCTTTCAAATATATAGTTATAATAGAATAATAGACATTATTTGTAAACATATATTGCAAAAATAGTCAAAAAAGTTTTAATATAATAAAATAAGGAGTGATTAATAGTGATACTTTTGAAAAAAATTGTATTTTGGACATTTTTATTTGCTTGCATAGTAATGGGTATTGAGGCAATTCATAATCCAATCAAAGATATATATTTAATCGACCCGATTTTTCAATATATTGTAAATGAATTTGATTTATATAATCATTCAAATTATAAGTTGAATTTTATTGGAATGATATTGTATGTTGTTCTTTATTCCCTTTACGGTTTTATCTTAGATAAAATTTTTAAGAAATTGTAAATTCACTATCTATAATATGTCAAACTTTATGTTATTCATTTCTTCCTAGGTACATAAGCACAAGTTAGGTCAACACAAGGATAAATTTTAAACTTATATAGTAATAATAGGTACCCTCCGACAATTTATAATAAGTAATGATGCTATGATGCTAGTATAGTTTCATAGACTCACCCTAGTTAAGGTTCCATATATTTGTAACACTGTATAGAAGAAAGGTAATGTCTATGGGAAAACAACATACAGGCAAAAAATATAATGAAGACTTAAAAAAATGATAGGTAGTTCTTTATAATTTTGGAAGCGCTGTTACAGACTTAAGTAGCGAATTAGCGTATCTGAAGTGAAAATTTATGCATGTATTAAGAAGTTCTCTCCTATTCAAACAGAAGATGGATACATTTTTACAGATGTAAAAATTGCTAAGAGGAAAGAGCAAGTGATTAAACTACAGGAGGAGAATGAAATCTTTAAGAAGACTATGGTCATACTCAAAAAGAAGTAACATTTTCAGAACTTACTAATATCATCGATGCTCATATGAAGGATCACTCTGTTAAAAAACATGTCTTTGGAGATTCAATATTAACCGAAGCCATCATTGATCGACTCATACACCATTTTCACTTAATTGTTTTTAATGAGGACAGACATAGCTGAAAAGAGTCAAAAAAAAGAACTAAATTAATTGTTGGGAAGTGGTTACATTATATATTTTACTTACCAACAATGAGGTTAATTTGAAGAATCAAATAACCCATCTATCCAACCATTAATGAATAAAATAAACATTATTAATGTAATTTTCAATAGATGAAATACTTCTAAACAAATTATTGTCTCCATCTAATTTCAAACGATTCCTATCCCTCAGCGAGTTTATATAGTTTCCAATAGAAATTTCAATACTACAAGAAATAAGCAAAATATAAGATTAATATTGAAATAAAAAAAGATTGGTTGTACGATTGTAAACATTTTTTAATAAATTATTTATTCAATACTAACAATATAAGTTCGAGCTTCGAAAAAACTTTTATTAGAGGTGATAAATCGTTGGTAAAAAACACATATAAATTTGTTTGGAAAGCAATTAAGTATCCGAGAAGGCAAGGCGGGGAGATTGTTTATACACCTGCATATATCATTGGAATACAAGACCAACTAACAAAAGAAGTGTTTCCTCATCCCATTACTCATTATTTATATAAGAACTACCATAGAAATTCAGGTTCGGTAAATACTGAACTAACAGTAGCTCAAATTATTGTACCCTTTTTAAACTTTGTATTAGACAATGTACAAAGACAATCAGCCAAATATACGGAAATTCAGGGGCTTGAGGATCTAAAAGATTGTCATGCAAATGATTACTTACAATACTGTGTAGAAGAGAAGTCAAATAAGAATAAAACCCTTGAAATGAAAGAGAATTTTTTATCTAAATTTTATAAGTATTTATGGGATGAAAAAGTCCTCAAGCAAAAACCACAATTCAAACTAGTGACTGTGAGATCTCGAAAAGAAATTAGAAAAGTATATAAAATTTGTTTCACATATAAAAAGACAGATGAAACATTATTACGCGATAAAGTAAAAAGAAAAGATATAGTACCTCAAAGTTATGAATCAAACGAAAATAGGATCTTTATTCGATTACAGTATATTCGTGAGGTGCTTTACGTTGCACAGCATGAAACTCCTGATATTGTATTTGGAGTTGCCTTAAAAGTTTTTTTATTTGACTTAAATAAAAAGTCAAACAAGACTTATACCATATAAACATTAATGAAAAGGAAGTTGACTCGAAAATGGGACTTTTATTAATAATTGCAGAAAAGCCTTCTGTTGCGAAGAATATTGCAGATGCTTTAAAAATTCAAATGCGTAAGGATGGCTATTTTGAAGGGGAAGATGCCATTATTACCTGGGCGTTTGGCCACCTCTTCCAGTTATTTGATGCTAAAGATTATGATCCTAAAATGGAACATTGGAAAATGGAAAATTTCCCATTTATACCTAAAAGCTTTAAGTATAAAGTGAAATCCGACCCGCGTAATAGAAGCAAATTTGATGGAGGAGCAAGAAAACAGGCAAAAACGATTTATCAATTAACGAAACGACCAGATGTCGATATGATTATTTCTGCATGTGATTACGACCGTGAAGGACAAATTATTGGGGATAGCATAATTCAACAATTAAAAACAACAAAACAAGTATATCGTCTTCTTCTAAATGAATGGACACCAGAAGAAGTCCTAGATGGGCTGGAAAAAATAAAGCCAAATACTGAAATGAAACATCTTCAAGATGCGGGTTTTAGTCGGCAATGGGCAGACTGGGTAATTGGAATCAATTTAACCTCTGTTGCCACCTTAAAATATCAAAAAGGAGTTGGCAAAGCCTTAAATATTGGACGTGTATTATTACCGACATTGAAAATTATCTATGACCGAGACAAAGAAATTGCTAACTTTGTTCCGAAAGATTTTTTCAAGCTTGTAGCCACATTTAAAACTCAGGACTCCCAAGAGTATGAGGGAACCTATGTAAGTGAGGATCAGGAAAAGTTTGAAAGTCGAGAGGAATTAGACCTTATATTACAGCACTTGAAAGATAAGACTGGAGAAATCGTAGATAAACAAGTGGAAAGAAAGAAAGAGTTTCCACCGTTCTTGTTTAATCTTTCAGGTCTTCAAGGTTATGTCACAAGTAAGTTTCAAGGATGGACTTCCGATAAGGTGTTAAAGGTAGCCCAATCTCTTTATGAAAAGAAGTACATTACTTACCCAAGAACATCTAGTACGGCATTAGAAGAGAGTTTAGTTGAAAAAACAGCTAATGTCGTAAAGAAAATTTCAGAGGGACTTCCCTATAAAGAAGATATAAAATTTCAAGTATCAAAAAGGGTGTTTAATAATGCTAAAGTAGAAAGTCACAGTGCTATTATCCCCACGTATATGGTTCCAAATCGTCTAACAAGAGATGAGGAAATTGTTTATACAGCAATTAAGAATCGTCTGCTAATGCAGTTTATGCCAGTAGCCGAGTACGAAGAAACCAAACTAATAACCAAAATCAGTGATGATTATATTAAGGGAGTATTTCAATCTAAGGGGAAAGTTCAGCTTGTAGAAGGATGGAAAAAAGTTGAAAAGATTCAATCGAAGGATGCTCTTTTGCCGAATGTATCGTTAGGGGCAGCGGTAACCCTAGATAAAGCAGAAGTAACTTCCCATGTCACTAAACCACCGAAGCCTCATACGGAAAAAACTCTCTTGAGAGTGATGGAAACTTGCGGAAGAAATATCAAAGAGGACGGTCCTGATGAGGTTTTCGGAGAGATTTTATCGGGGTTTAGCATAGGAACAGCAGCTACACGTGCAGAGACGATTAAAAAGCTTAAAGAGATAGGTTATATTCAGCAGCAACAAAAAAACTTAACCTGTACAGAATTGGGACACAAGCTTGTGGAAAGCTTTCCAATAAAGGATTTATTCGATTTAGAATTTACTGGACGATTAGAGAAACAGCTGGCAGATATGGAAAAAGGGAAAGTGAATCGTGAGGATTTTCTTTCACTCATTTTTTCTTTTACTAAACAGTCAGTAGAAATAATCAAAAATGATCAAGAAACCATCATTCACCACATCCAACAAAGTACTTCAAAAACAAGAGAAGTACTTGGAAAATGTCCGGTTTGTGGTCATCCTGTGATCGAAGGGAAAAAGGGATTTGGATGTAGCAATTGGAAATCCGGATGCAAGTTTGTGATATGGAAAGAGGACAAGTTTTTAGCAACTATGAAAAAAAGAACTTCCAAAACAATGGTTAGTTCTTTGTTAAAAGATGGAGTTGTACATGTTCAGGGATTAACCAGCAAGAAGGGCACCAAGTTTAATGCTTATTTAAGGTATGAGAAAAATCCAGCAAATGATTACTTTAGCTGGAAAATGGAATTCAAACGATAAATTGTACTTAAAGGCTAGGAAGTTTTCCTAGCCTTTTTCATCTTCTTCCATACTTGGATCATATTCATCGTATTTAAACTGAAAAACAGTTGTACTATCTCCGTGAGCTATTTCTTCCGGAGTTGCATCTTCTCCTAAGGAATCAGCCTCATCTATACCTGGAGCAACGGTTTCCTCTTGAGAGTTCTTCTTTTCTTTTGGATCCATTCTATCCCTCCTATAGCTTTACTATGCCCAAAAAGACTAATAAATTATTTGAAATTTCAAGTGGTGATTATTACATATTTAATACGCTAAAGTACGATAATGGTATTTTTCTGAATAGTTTATCTCGCATTAACGGGCAATACTTAGCTGTTTGGTGAGAAGAGGCATTGGTTTTCTCATAGGTGATTAATTGCCGAAGATCAGATTTTTTCTAACTATAATATGATGGATATTGGCATTTTCCCTGAGTTCTTTATTATGTTTATCTTTTGAAGAGATTCTAGAGGAAAAGAAACAAAAGAGTACAGGATTTCCTACTAAGTAAAAAATTCCCTCGCGAATGATGCTTAATCATTCCCTCAATATCAGTCTCCTTTTCTCCTGATGAAGCACTTACACATGTTTACTGGAAATTTTGACATACTAAGCTAGAGAAATTCAATCTACATAAAGTGACAGGAAGCGTAATTAATGTTTAAATACAATTAGATAATTTTTTCACATAGCCATTTCATAGCAGAAAGGACGTAATTAAATGTCAAAACAACAATTTGGAGTAATTGGATTAGCGGTTATGGGTAAGAACCTTGCTCTTAACATTGAAAGCAGAGGATATAGCGTGGCGGTTTATAATCGTTCCCCGGAGAAAACGGATCAATTTTTAGCTAACGAAGCAAAAGGAAAAAACTTCATTGGAGCTCACTCAATAGAAGAATTTTTAAATGCTTTAGAATCTCCACGTAAAATCATGTTAATGGTTAAAGCTGGAGGACCTACTGATGCAACCATTGATCAATTACTTCCTTACTTAGATAAAGGTGATATTCTTATTGATGGTGGAAATGCCTTTTTTAAAGATACAAAAAAGCGCAGTGATGAATTACAGAAAAAAGGGATCCACTTTATTGGAACCGGAGTTTCTGGTGGGGAAGAAGGAGCATTAAAAGGACCATCGATTATGCCAGGAGGACCAAAGGAAGCCCATGAGTTAGTAAAACCCATTTTTGAAGCTATTTCAGCCAAGGTTGACGGAGAGCCTTGCACAACCTATATTGGTCCTGACGGTGCTGGACATTATGTAAAAATGGTACATAATGGCATCGAATATGGGGATATGCAATTGATCACTGAGGCCTATCATTTAATGGTAAACGCACTTGGAACAGACGTAAAAGAGCTTCATGAGATTTTTTCTGAATGGAATCAAGGTGAACTCGATAGCTATTTGATTGAAATCACAGCTGATATTTTCACAAAATATGATCCTGAAACAGGAAAGCCAATGGTAGATGTAATCCTCGATACAGCAGGACAAAAAGGAACAGGTAAATGGACAAGTCAGAGTGCCTTAGATCTCGGAGTGCCTCTTCCAGTTATTACAGAGTCCGTATTTGCGCGTTTTATATCTGCATTAAAAGAGGAACGAGTAGCTGCTAGCAAAGAATTGAATGGACCTGATAAGGGACAATTCACTGGTGATCGTAAGGAGTTTATTGAAAAAGTACGCAAAGCCCTTTATATGAGTAAAATTATCTCTTATGCTCAAGGTTTTGCCCAGATGCGTGCCGCTTCTAATGAATATGATTGGAAATTAAACTATGGAGAGATTGCGATGATCTTCCGTGGAGGATGCATTATCCGTGCGGCTTTTCTTCAAAACATTAAGGATGCATATGATCGTAATCCTGAGCTTCAAAACCTGCTACTTGACCCATATTTCAAGGAAATCGTTGAGAACTATCAAACAGCTCTTCGTGACGTTGTTGTGGAAGCGGTTAAGCAGGGGATCCCTGTTCCAGGATTCGCCTCAGCCTTAGCTTATTATGATAGCTACCGTTCTGAGAGATTGCCTGCTAATCTATTGCAAGCTCAACGTGATTATTTTGGTGCGCATACATATGAGCGCTTAGACAAAGAGGGAGTTTTCCATACGGAGTGGATGGAAGATTAATTGAGGTAAAAGCACATGCTTTTTCTTAGCGTGTGCTTTATTTAACAAAAATTAGCGAGAATTCTCCTTCAAAATCTTTGATTTAGTGGGAGATGAATCGCTTTTTCTTTTGCGCTTATTCCTATGTTGAAAGAAGTACCTTCTCAAGGGAGGCAATAGTCTAAGAAGCAGGAAATGTCTCTTTTAAGGGATGCTCCATCAAAATCTATTGATTTAGTTGGAGAGGTTCACAAATAAGGACAGGAATCTTGTGTATAATAGAAACGAGAGCTTGTCCTTATTATAAAATGGATGAAATGGACAAGTCTAGCCTGAGGGGGGGAAGAGGATGAAAACGATTGGCTTAATTGGTGGTATGAGTTGGGAATCCACGGCTGAGTATTATCGAGTTATAAATGAAAGGGTGAAGGAAGAATTAGGCGGTCTGCATTCAGCAAAGTGTATTTTGTATAGTGTGAATTTTGAAGAAATTGAGCGGTATCAACATCAAGGGGATTGGGTGAAAGCTGGTGAGGTATTAGGGGATGTGGCTCTTTCTCTTGAAAAAGCCGGAGCTGATTTTATCGCTCTTTGCACCAATACAATGCATAAGGTCATTGGGGAGATAGAATCTAGAGTTTCTATTCCTATCCTACATATAGCGGATACCACAGCCAAACAAATTCAAAGGTCTAATTTAAAGACAGTAGGGTTATTGGGGACGAAATACACGATGGAACAGGACTTCCTAAAATCTCGAATTCAAAAGCAAGGAATCGATGTAATTATTCCAAATCAGGTAGATATGGAAAGGATCAATCAAGTGATTTTTTCTGAGCTTTGCCTAGGGAAGATAGAATCATCTTCAAAGGATTATTATTTAGAAGTAGTTGAGGAATTAGCAAGTAGAGGTGCTCAAGGGATCATCTTGGGCTGTACAGAAATAGGTCTATTAATTAAACCTCAGGACACAGAGGTCCCTTTATTTGACACTGCTATGATTCATGCAATAGAGATCGTGGAAAAGGCATTAGTAAAAGAGTAGTAGAATACTGAGAATTGCCAGGGAAATATCAACCGACTAAAGTTATAAATTCTAATAGCATATAAAAGATGATTCCTCCAAATAAAGAAGGAATCATCTTTTTGAATTTTAGTCCCGCTTATTCGTAAACTTTTTCTCCGCTACGGATAGGCCACCATGTATATCCATCCTTCTCAATTAGCTCATAAGCTTCTTTTGGCCCCATTGTGCCAGAGGTATAATTAGGAAACTCAGCCTTGCTCTTATCCCAATAGGTTCTTACTGGATCGACAAGTTGCCATGTTAGGGATACTTCATCCCAGTGAGTGAAATAAGTGGTATCACCCTGCATGCAATCATACAAAAGCCTCTCATAGGCCTCAGGTGTATTAATACCATCATGACAGTTTACACAATAATCTAGTTTAATTGGTGTAGTTTGTACCCTCTGTGAATTTGTGGACTCTTTGGCATTCAAATGAAGAGTGATCCCTTCATCTGGATGGATAGTTATAACAAGAAGGTTAGGTCTCTTAATTTCTGTCTGATAATATAAATCCATGGGAAGATCCTTAAACTCTACAATAATTTTAGTCGCCTTAGCTGCCATTCTCTTTCCAGTACGAATATAAAAGGGAACCCCAGCCCATCGGAAGTTATCAATTAACAATTTACCAGCGACAAAGGTTTCGGTAATCGAATCGGTTGGAACATTTGGTTCCTGGCGATAACCAGACACTCTATTACCACTGTTTTCTCCTTCTCCATACTGGCCCCTAACAAAATATTCTGGAACTTCTTCTTCCTTAACTTGACGCATTGCTCGAAATACTTTAATTTTTTCGCTTCGAATATCATCGGGAGTTAATCGGCTAGGTGGTTCCATAGCCAATAAAGCCACCATTTGTAGCATATGGTTTTGCACCATATCACGAAGTGCTCCTGATTTGTCGTAGTAATTCCCTCGTTCTTCTACTCCCAGAGATTCACTAGAGGTTATTTGAATATTTGAAATGTAGCGGTTGTTCCATAAAGGTTCAAAGATGGCATTTGCAAATCGGATAACTTCAATGTTTTGCACCATTTCTTTACCAAGATAATGGTCGATTCGATAAATTTCATCCTCACGGAAGGTTTGTCTGAGTTGCTCGTTTAATTCCTTCGCGGATTCAAAATTGTGACCAAATGGTTTTTCTATAACTAGCCTTTTCCAGCCAACAGTATTAGTCAATCCTTCATTACGAAGGTGGTTTGCAATAACACCAAAGAAGTTTGGCGCCATAGCTAAGTAAAACAAGCGATTACCGTTTGTTTGGTAATGATCATCTAATTGATTACATAAACTATATAATTCTTGATAAGATTCTACATTTTCTACATCAAGAGATTGATAATAAAAATGTTCGCTAAATTCATTCATATCTATGGAAGGACTTTGATCTGCATGTTCGTTAATCGAAGTAATCACATGGTCTCTTAGTTTTTCGTTTGACCACGGACGACGACCGACTCCAATTACGGCAAAATCCTTAGATATTTTTTGAGCTGCAGCAAGCCGGTAAATGGATGGGAAAAGTTTGCGTTTGGCCAGATCTCCGGTGGCTCCAAAAATTACGATGATCGCTTTTGAATTGTTTTCCTTGTTCACGTCATTGTCCCTCACTTTTTATCTGTTATCCACCTTATGTATGTGTTTCTTAGTTGCTCAAACCTTATCATAACATAAGCATAGTATTTTCCCTGAGTTAAGAACTTATCCATTTGATGAGATAACATATCAATTTGCAAAACTGTGACATTTATCAACGTTTTTTTTTATTTTCATGTTTATAATTAAAGAATAGTAAAATTTATGTTCCAAAGTAATGTAAGCGTTTTCTTAGAAAGGGGTGTTACCATGTTGAATCGCCGAATTACAATTTTTACGGGACACTTCGGTAGCGGGAAAACAGAGTTAGCTATCCATTTTGCGTTAGAAGCATTAAAAAGCAATCCAAAAGTGGCTATTGCTGACTTGGATGTAATCAATCCTTATTTTAGAACGAGGGATGTAGCTGATTTCCTATCTAAGAATGGAATTGATCTTATTGCTCCACCAAAGAAATGGGCTTCCTCTGATTTACCTATCGTTTCTGGGGACATATATCGTTATATTCATGATGAAGAGTATGTTCTTATTGTTGACTCTGGTGGTGATAAGGATGGTGCAACGGCACTGAGCCAGTATTACCATGAATGGAAAGCTCTTGGTGTTGACATGTTATTTGTCCTCAATGCGAATCGTCCTAATGTAAGTACTACTGAAGGAGTAGTAAACGCAATGAAAAGAATTGAAGAGGCGGTTCGTATGAAGGTAACGGGGATGATTAATAACACAAATGTTTCATCAGAATCTACTGTAGAGGATTTCAAAAGAGGAATTGATCTTTGTCATGAAGTTACAGGGATAACGGGTATTCCTTTAGTAGCATCCACTGTTATGGAAGATTTATATTCTGAGGTCAAAGAACTAGATGTTGATCACCCTGTTTTTGGAATACAGCGCTTTATGAGAACACCTTGGGATTATTAGGGAGGGGATTGGTTTGGAAAAGAGAGTTGTTTTTCAAGAGGATTTGTGCAAATCATGTAGTCTCTGTGTTCAAGTATGCCCGAAAGATATTATTTTTTTATCCAATCGTTTAAATGCAAAGGGATATAGACCAGCAACTGTGGAGGACCAAGAATCTTGTATTAGTTGCATGAAATGTGCTCAAATTTGTCCGGATACTGTGATTACAGTTTATCGTCCAGCTAGAAACAAAGTTTCTTAGGGAGGTTTTGGTTATGGGGAAAGTATTAATGAAAGGAAATGAAGTTATTGCAGAGGCGGCAGTTACGGCAGATTGCAAATACTTCTTTGGATATCCAATTACACCTCAAAGTGAGTTAGTTGCCTATATGGCTCAACGACTTCCTGAGGTGGGGGGGCTGTTTTTACAAGCTGAAAGTGAAGTAGCTGCCATTAATATGGTGTATGGGGCAAGTAGTGCTGGCGTTAGGGTTATGACTTCTTCTTCTAGTCCTGGTTTTAGTTTAAAGCAGGAAGGAATCTCTTTTCTGGTTGGCTCTCAGCTTCCAGCGGTTGTTGTAAACATTATGCGTGGGGGTCCTGGATTAGGAAATATTCAGCCTGCACAATCCGATTATTTTCAAGTGACCAAAGGGGGTGGGCATGGAGATTATCATGTTCCGGTTCTTGCACCTTCAACCTTACAGGAAATAGTAGACTTAATCCAAGATGCATTTTATATAGCAGATTCTTATCGTACTCCTGTCATTATCTTGGGAGACGGAATGCTTGGACAAATGATGGAACCAGTAGAATTTAGAAAGAAAGAATATCCTCCTTTACCGAAAAAAGATTGGGCTACAACTGGAACTGTAGGAGATGGAGCACCGAAGACCATAACTTCTTTAGATCTTAATGCTGAAACACTAGAGAAAAGAAATATAGAGTTGCAGAAAAAAACGGATTCCATGGCTATTCATGAAGTGCGATATGAAGAACAAATGATGGAAGATGCGGAAACAGTTATTGTTGCTTATGGGACAGTAGCTAGAATAGCAATGAATGCCATTAAAAAGGCACGGGAGGATGGGATAAAGGTTGGGCTCATCCGACCAATCAGTCTGTGGCCATTTCCAGAAAAACCTTTTCTAGAATCACGTGAAAAAGTGAAACGATATCTATGTGTGGAAATGAGTGCTGGCCAAATGATTGAAGATGTGCGATTAGCTGTTAATGGTCATACTCCTGTCGATTTCTTTGGAAGAAATGGCGGCATTGTACCAACACAAGAAGAGATATATGAACAGATTGTACGGAAACATGGGGGTGTTCAGCATGCAAACAGTCTTTGAGAAAACGAAAGGATTAACTGACCAACCAACCCATTATTGTCCTGGATGTACTCATGGGGTAATCCACCGGCTTGTTGCAGAGGTTTTAGAAGAGTTAGATGTATTAGAAAAAACGGTTGGCGTTGCCTCGGTTGGATGTTCTGTACTTGCGTATGATTATTTCAATTGTGATATGACACAAGCAGCCCATGGAAGAGCACCTGCAGTAGCTACCGGGGTGAAAAGGGTATTGCCAGAAGATCGAATTGTTTTTACGTATCAAGGGGATGGAGATTTGGCGTCTATTGGTATGAGTGAGATTATCCATGCTGCTGCAAGAGGGGAGCAAATTACTGTTATTTTCGTTAATAATGCAATCTATGGAATGACTGGTGGGCAGATGGCACCAACTTCCCTTGTAGGACAAAAAACAGCTACATCACCTAAAGGAAGAGATATAAGTATCCAGGGCTCTCCGATTAAAGTAAGTGAGATGTTAGCCACTTTAGATGGGCCCGCTTATATTGAACGTGTCTCCACTCATGACGTTCCAAATATAATAAAAGCAAAAAAGGCGATTAAACGAGCTTTTGAAGCACAAAAGGAGCGAAAGGGATTTACATTCATCGAGGTTTTATCCACCTGTCCTACTAATTGGGGGTTAGACCCCTTTGAATCTTTAGATTGGATTAAAGATCATATGATTCCGGTCTATCCACTAGGTGTTTACAAAGATAAGAGAGGAGAGTAAACCCATGATGCATGAATTGATTATTGCCGGTTTTGGTGGGCAAGGAGTGATGTCCATGGGACAATGGCTCACGTCTGCTGGAATGAAAGAAGGAAAATACGTAACATGGCTTCCTTCCTATGGCCCTGAACAACGTGGAGGCACAGCAAATGTTAGTGTAGTTATTAGTGATGATCCTGTTGGTTCACCAGTTGTAACAAAGCCAATGATTACTGTAGTATTGAACAATCCTTCCTTCGACAAGTTTGAGCCTAAAGTAAAACCCGGAGGTTATCTATTTATTAATTCCTCCCTCGTAGAACGTACATCCAAACGTACAGATATTGAGGTAGTTGAAATACCTGCAACTGAAATAGCTAATGAACTGGGGAATACAAAAGTTGCTAATTCGGTTATTTTAGGCAGCCTATTAGAAAACACCCATCTACTATCAGAACAAACGTTAAGAGATACAATTGTTGATTCGTTATCTGGAAAAAACGATCTTGTTCAACTCAACCTTGCTGCATTTGAAGAAGGAAAAGGATACTCAAATATGGTGAATGCTTAACAAAGTTCATTAAAAAGATGATTTCTCACAATAAAGGAGGAATCATCTTTTTTGGATCTTTTATTCCGCATTAATACCCACACCTCAAGTCATAAGTGAAGCGAAAAGAGTAGGTGGGGATAAATATTCCCATGAAAATATAGCATTAAATTTTAGTCCTTGCTGGTGAAGCTTGCTTCATGGTTGGCTGCTCGCAAATGTCCGATTGGTTCAAGGACCTTTAGGTCATATCCTTAGGTGCGAACAATCAGTGGGGGTTGAATAACCCCCCACTGATTGAAGTTTTACTTTATCCTAAAGCCACATCAAGGATCATCATGACGGTAAAACCCACCATTAAACTGATAGATGCCAAATCAGAATTCCCGTTCTCTTGAGAGGCTGGAATTACCTCCTCTGTCACTACGAAAATCATGGCACCTGCAGCAAATGCTAATGCCCATGGTAATAACGGTTGAATAAAAATTACTGCAAAGGCGCCTATAACTGCTGCAATAGGTTCAACCATCCCTGAAAACTGTCCATATTGAAACGCTTTTTTCTGAGACATCCCATCACGCCTTAAAGGCATGGATACGGCAACACCCTCTGGGAAGTTTTGAATCCCTATGCCAATAGCAAGTGCAAGTGCTCCCGTAAGAGAAGCAGATTCAAACCCAGCTTGGTAAGCTCCAAATGCTATCCCAATGGCTAAACCTTCAGGAATGTTGTGAAGAGTTATAGCTAATACCATCAGTGTGCTTCTTCTTTTTTTCTCAGGATGAAAACCCTCAGCTCCCTCAATGGGGGTGTTAGGGTGCAAATGTGGTAGAATTTTATCAACCAACAATAGAAAAAACCCACCAAGTAAAAACCCGCCTGCTGCTGGTAACCACCCAGGCTGACCTCCATCTTCAGCCATATCAATAGCAGGAGCCAATAAAGACCAATAACTCGCAGCGATCATGACTCCTCCAGCAAACCCTAACATACTATCTAAAAAACGTTGATTCACTGTTTTAGTAGTAAAAACAAGTGCGGCCCCAAATGCCGTCATCCCCCATGTGAATAATGTGGCAAGGAAGGCTTGAGACACAGGACTTAATCCAGCTAACCAGTCTAACAAAGAAGATCACCCCCTATGATTTGAAAATCAGAAGAAATATTTAATATATCATACCATCTACAGCTTGTTTTTTGAAAGATTTAAATTATCTGGTGATTCCTGTTACTAATTTTCCGAATGGGAAAGCCATCCTTTAGGTGTGTGAGTTGTCAGCTACATAAATTTTAACTATCCGATTCCAGAATCAATAAATAGTGAAGTATCATAAAAAAATATTGTGTTTCACAACGTTGACACCATTTAGTATGATAGAGACAAGAACTGATTGGAGAGGAGTGTGTTTTGTGAAATTAGCAACTGTTAAGGAGAATAGAGAGTCACTTTTGGTGGTACAGCATGATCTTGGCCTTATTTCTGTGCAAAAGGCAATTGAAGAGGTCGGGAGTTTTGATTTATTAGATATACCACAAACAATCATGGACCTGGTTGAAGCTGGTAGTGATGGGGTAGAAAAATTACGTACATATATAGAGGCGCTTACCGTAGAAAATGAATCCTCATACTTGTTATCAGAGAACGAAGTAGAATGGGAACCATGTATCTTACGTCCCCAAAAAATTATTTGTGTTGGTCTTAATTACCGGAAACATGCAGATGAAACGAAACTTCCTTATCCCGAATATCCAATCTTATTTAATAAGTATGCTAATGCTCTGACAGGGCATAACCAAGTGATATCCATTCCTAGGGAAACTAAAAAAGTAGATTACGAAGTGGAGCTAGCCATTATTATTGGGAAAGAGGCAAAAGATGTTCCTGAAGAAAAAGCGTTAGATTATGTTTTTGGATATTGTTCGGGGAATGATCTGTCTGCACGTGATTTACAAATGAGAACCCCACAATGGATGTTGGGAAAGACAAGTGATGGATTCTGCCCTATTGGCCCTTTTGCAGTAACAGCCGATGAGATTCCAGATCCCAATCACCTCCGTTTAACCACGAAAGTTAATGGTGAGTTAAGGCAGGATTCAAACACCTCAGATATGATATTTAACTGCAAAGAACTTATTGCCTATATCTCTAAACATATGACCTTATACCCTGGAGATCTTATTTTAACAGGCACTCCTTCAGGGGTGATTTTGGGATATCCAGAAGATAAACAGCAATATCTTCAACCAGGTGATGAGGTAATAGTTGAAGTGGAGAAGCTTGGAGCATTAAGAAATACATTTGTATAGGAAGAACCGAAATAAACGATAAAACATTTTTCCTTGTTTTATGCTATACTGTTTTCATCTTAATAAAATTTTATCAAGAGTGGATGAGAGAACTGGCTCTATGACTCCACAGCAACCTGTTCATTGAATAAGGTGCTACTACCAGCAAGGCTCATGGCTTTGGATGATACAATACGGAGAATTCATCCCCTGGCCACTTGGTTAGGGGTTTTTCTATTCGCTAATATAGACCCGTAGCATCAAACCATGAAGATTGAATCATGGAAAAAGGAGTTAGCAAAACATGAATGCAAATGGTTTAGCACGTGCTTATATAGCAAAAGGAATGAACACTAGGGATTTTTTGAACTACGTAGTGGATTGTGTTAATCGAGAATTAAGAGAGTGGGAGATAGAAGGGCAAGTTACACATCAATGGAATAGCAAAAAAAGGGGCACCTTATTGATCTCTTATCATTCTTTAAGTACAACTGTTTATTTCGATTTGTCCTTATTATCCAAATTTCAGCAGGCAGGTCCCTATGCACTCGACCGCTTAATCTGGAGGTTATTTGAAAATCAAGGTTTACCTGTGCCCAAAGACCACTACATAGAGACAGTTTTAAATGAAAACTTTGATTTTCCAGAAAGTATTCCATCCTAAAATTTTCTCATCAACTAAAATTCGTAAAAACAATTGCGGATTTTTTGGGGGGAGAGGGAAGTATATAACTTCCTATCTGTATAAGTGTAACTAAGGTATTCGCCAAAAAGCTTGACGAATACCAATTTTTTTAAAAAACAGTTGAATAAAAATCCATTTCATTTTATAATTATACAATATTACTTATTGCTATTCATTTAAACTTTCAAATAAGATGATTTTCTATCTGTAAAAAGGAGTTGGTTTTTTGAAAGTTTCAGTAGTTGGGGGAACGGGTTACGGGGCAGTTGAACTGATTCGGTTATTACAACAGCATCCATTTGTGGAAATAGAGGTAATCATTTCACATTCTAATGCAGGAAAGTCTATACACGAGCTGTACCCACACCTTACAGATGTAGTAGAAATCTCTTTAGAAAAAATGGATATAGAAAAGATATCTAAAAAAGTAGAACTCGTTTTTTTTGCTACCCCTGCAGGAGTTACTAGTAGGCTTATACCGGAGTTTATGGAGAAAGATATTACCTGTATTGACTTATCTGGAGACTTCCGCTTGAAAGACCCGGCTCTTTATGAGGAGTGGTATAATCTACCTCCTGCACCTCATGATGTACTCGATCAAGCGGTTTATGGTTTAAGTGAAATCTATGAAAAAGAAATTAGGAAGGCAAAAGTGATTGCAAACCCTGGGTGTTTCCCAACAGCAACATTACTAGGATTATATCCTCTCATTTCCGATGATCAGATCGACCTCAAATCTATCATTATTGACGCAAAGACGGGGGTTTCTGGGGCTGGACGAAGTGTAGGATTAGGTACGCATTTTTCTGAAGTGAATGAGAACATGAAAGCTTATAAATTAGGTGTACATCAACATATTCCTGAGATTGAGCAAGTACTTAGTTGGGAGAGCGGAAAAAAAGTAATCGTTTCTTTTTCTACACATTTGATACCGATGACTCGGGGAATTATGATCACAGCTTATGCGGAATTAAATAAAAAAATTAGCACAACTGAGCTTGTATTTTTATACGAAAAGGTTTATCAAGATCATCCATTTGTTCGAATACGAAAAAATGGAGTTCTACCTATGACAAAGGAAGTGAGTGGAAGTAATTTTTGTGATATTGGCTTATTTTCTGATGAGCGTTCGGGAAGGGTCACAGTGATTGCTGTAATCGATAACCTAGTAAAAGGAGCCTCAGGCCAAGCTATTCAAAATATGAATCTTATAAATGGATGGGATGTACGTACAGGGTTAATGAATTTACCAATCTATCCATAGGATGGATGGGAAAGGGGAATGGGAATGCAGCTAGTTTCAAACAAACAGTACGTGGTTTTAAAAGAAGGAAGTGTGACATCGCCAAAAGGGTTCAAAGCAGGTGGCATGCACTGTGGAATTAAGCATCAACGTTTAGATTTGGGCTATATCTTATCGTTGACACCTGCCATAACAGCAGGAGTATATACAACAAATCGCTTTCAAGCTGCTCCACTTTTAGTTACTCAGGAAAGTATTAAAAAAGAAGGAAAAACACAGGCTATCCTAGTTAATTCAGGGATTGCTAATGCCTGTACAGGAGAGGAAGGATTACAGAATGCCTATGCAATGCGGAATCGTTTTGCAAACGAGTTAGGTATAAAAGAACATTATGTAGCGGTAACTTCTACCGGTGTTATCGGAGTTCAGCTTCCTATGGATAAAGTAGAAAAAGGGATTCAGAAAATATTGGATCCTGTTCATGAAAATGTACAAAAATTTGAACAATCGATTCTTACAACAGACACTATAAAAAAGAATATAGCGGTTCAAGTGGAAATTGATGGGCAAACAGTCACGATTGGTGGGGCAGCTAAGGGTTCGGGAATGATTCATCCTAATATGGCTACTATGCTAGGTTTTGTCACTACAGATGCCTTTATTGATCAGGATTCCTTGTCCATGGCGCTAAAACAGATAACCAATCAAACCTTTAATATGATCACAGTAGATGGCGATACAAGTACTAATGACATGGTGGTTGTGATGGCGAATGGACAGTCCAACAACAAAAGCTTAACACCAGATCATCCAGATTGGGAAGCATTCCTAAAAGGGCTTACCTATGTTTGCGAGACATTAGCAAAAAAAATTGCAAGAGATGGAGAAGGGGCAACGAAATTAATCGAAGTGAAAGTGAGAAATTCTGCTTCTATTAAAGATGCTCAGCAAGTTGCTAAAACTGTTATATCTTCCAATCTAGTAAAGACTGCTATTTATGGAGCAGATGCTAATTGGGGGAGGATTGTTTGTGCCGTAGGATATAGTGACGTGGACATTCTCCCAAATGATCTCTCAGTATTTTTAGGGCCTATTAAAGTAGTAGAAAATGGGCTGCCTTTTCCATTTAGTGAAGAGCAAGCTAAAAAATACTTAGAGCAAGAAAACATTATCATTGAGGTGGATTTAGGAATGGGTCAACAAGAGGGAACAGCTTGGGGATGCGACTTAACTTATGATTATGTAAAAATCAACGCATCCTACCGCACGTAAGGGGTGGAACAATGAACTATCTTGTCATTAAGTGTGGGGGGAGTGTATTGGAGGAGTTACCTGAATCTTTTTTTGAAAACATTGTTAAGATAAAAAAATCAGGGAAGTGGACTCCGATACTTGTCCATGGAGGAGGCCCACTTATTTCAGAAATGCTTCAATCTCTTAAAATAAAAACAGAGTTTGTTGATGGATTACGTGTAACCTCTAATGAAGTGTTAGATGTAGTTGAAATGGTATTAACGGGTGTAGTGAACAAAAAAATTGTTCGCAAATTCTTAAAGGTTGGAGGATCTGCGTTCGGTATTAGTGGGGTGGATGGAGGTTTTTTAAGAGCAAAGCCTGTATCCAACAATTCCAAGCTGGGATTTGTAGGAGAGGTCGTTGAGGTGAAAACTAATCTTCTCACTCAAATCATCAAAACCGGCTATATTCCAATCGTTTCACCTTTGGGCATTAGTGGGGATGGGCAAAGGTATAACATTAATGGTGATGCGGCAGCTGCAGCTGTTGCGAAATCCTTAAAAGCCAATCTGTGTATGGTGAGTAATATTGATGGGATTTTTTCATGGAAGGATGGAGAAAAAGTCATTCTTGATAGCATCACAAAAAATCAGGCAGAAGAACTTATTAAAGATGGGGTTATTCGTGATGGTATGATACCAAAAGTAAACTCGGCTATTGATGCATTATTGAAAGGAGTCCCTGAGGTTACAATTGTGAACGGGATGAATGACAACAGTCTAGTCGATTATTGTCTTGGTAAAAAGGTGGGTACAAAAATAGTGGTAGGAGAGGAGAGTCAAATTGTCTACCAGTAAAACATTAGATATGTTCCCTGTCATGTCAACTTATGGGCGTTTTCCTCTTTCCTTAGTCAAGGGAAAGGGAAGTTATGTTTGGGATGAAGAAGGGAACAAATATTTAGATTATACTTCGGGTATTGCAACATGTAATTTGGGGCATGTTCCGGATGTCGTAAAAGAACAACTAGTAGAGCAGCTACAACAATTATGGCATTGTTCCAATCTTTATCATATTCCAAAACAACAGTTGTTGGCCCAAGTGTTAATCGAGAACAGCTGTGCAGATGAGGTGTTTTTTTGTAATAGTGGAGCAGAGGCAAATGAAGCTGCCATTAAAATAGCGAGGAAATATGCTCAAACAGTGAAAAAAAATGATAGTTTTGAAATTATCAGTTTTACTCAATCTTTTCATGGTCGTACAATGGCTACTTTATCAGCAACTGGACAGGAAAAGATTCAAAAGGGGTTTTATCCTTTGTTAGAAGGATTTTATCATTTGCCTTATAACGATTTACAGTCGTTAGATGAACTTGCTACTATTAAACCCTGCGCTGTCATACTTGAACTCGTTCAGGGGGAAGGTGGAGTGGTTCCAGCAGACCCTCAATGGGTCCATAAACTTTCTGATCTATGTCAAAAACATGACATTCTACTAATGGTTGATGAAATCCAAACAGGGATGGGGAGAACGGGAACGCTCTTTGCCTATGAACAATATGGAATTGAACCGGATGTACTCACCTTAGCCAAAGGGCTAGGATCTGGTTTTCCTATTGGAGCAATGCTTGCAAAAAGTCATGTTGCTAAAGCCTTTGATCCAGGAAGTCATGGGAGTACATTTGGGGGAAATCCGCTAGCGGTAACAGCAGGATTATCGACACTTGAATATATGATTCAAGAAAATATACCAAAGCAGGCGTTGAAAAGTGGGGAATACTTATTGGAAAATCTAAAGGTTTTAGCTTCCCACTCTGATGATATTAAGGAAATACGAGGTAAGGGGTTATTTTTAGGTATAGTTGTCAAAACCGATGCTCTTTCATTTGTTCAAAAAGCTCGTGAAAACAAGTTGTTAGTGCTTCCTGCAGGACCAAATGTAGTGAGGATCCTCCCCCCGTTAACTACTAACAAGAAAGAGATGGATCAATTTCTTTCTGTCATGAAAGATATTTTTATGTAAAATTAGGAGAAAGCAGATAATTTTTTTCATAGAGAAAAGCGCCTTTGACTGTTTAAGCTAAAGGCGCTTTTTTTGGTTGCCTATACATTTTCAAGTATAATGAATCAATATTAAGCTAAAGGAGAAAATTATGGATAAAAAAATAGGATTTATTGGGTGCGGGAAAATGGGGCAAGCAATATTGTCTGGAATAATGAGTTCTGGAATAACTTCACAGCAACAAGTCGTCGTAAGTACACGATCTACAACTACGATGAAAAAGGTTCAGGAATTATATCAAGTAAATACTACATTAAGTAACATGGATGTAGTTTGCTTTGCAGACATTGTTTTCTTAGCAGTTAAGCCAGATGAGTATGCAAGTATTCTTAAGGAAATTAAACCTTCCCTTAAAAAAAACTCAATATTGATTTCCATTGCTGCAGGGGTAACTTTAAAGGATATGGAACAAGCTGTTGGACAAACTGTCAAACTCGTAAGGACGATGCCGAACACTCCTGCATTTGTTCAAGAAGGTATGACTGTTTTTTGTTCGAATGACAAAGTATCTGATCATGAATTAGAGACTGTTAGTGAAATCCTACAAAGTTTTGGGAGAACGGAAGTTATTTCTGAGGTCTTAATGGATTCCATACCCGCGATAAGTGGATCATCGCCAGCTTATGTTTATATGTTTATTGAAGCCTTAGCTGATGGTGGTGTTCTTCAAGGAATCCCGCGAGAACAGGCCTATCGTATAGCAGCACAAGCTGTTTTAGGTGCAGCAAAAATGGTGTTGGATAGTGGCGAGCATCCAGGAGTGTTAAAGGATCAAGTATGTACCCCTGGAGGAGCAACGATTGAAGCGGTGGCTGAGCTTGAGAAAAATCATTTTCGGTCATCAGTCATTCAGGCGATGGAGCGTTGTACAAGAAAAACGAAAGGAATTGGCTCGTAATTACTATTATACCGCAATTCGTCAGTCTAATTATTTGAGAGAGAAGCCTGTCTCATGATAATATGAGGTGTGGAATGGAAATGAAGGAGGGTCACAGTTTTGAAGTTAGTTGGATTATCTGGCGCGATTATGGGGTCCAAAACCGCTATATTAGTGGATGAGGTCATAAAACGTTCTGAAAAATTAGGAGCAGATATAGAAGTTGAGCTAATCGACATGAAGGATTATAAAGTAGAGATCATCGATGGAAGACCATCTGATCAATATAATGATGATACAAAAACAATTATAAAAAAAATTGTTGATGCCGACTTTTTTGTGGTTGGTGCACCGATTTATCAGGCATCAATTCCTGGAGTACTGAAAAATTTGTTTGATCATTTGCCTATGAGTGTCTTTGAATCCAAGGTTGTCGCGATGGTGACAAATGGCGGAACAGAACGGCACGCTTTAGTGGCCGAAAATCAATTAAAGCCTATTTTGTCTTTCTTTAAAGCGATTGTCTGTCCAACAAGTGTTTTTGTGACAAGTGGAGCTTTTAATGATAAGAATGAAATTGTTGATGAAAATGTAAGTGAAAGGCTAGATCGGTTAGCAGAAGAATTAGTTTTTCTGCAAACAAAATTAAGTAATTAAAAAGCATTGGTCCATTTTCTAGGACCAATGCTTTTTTTGCAAGATAACCAGAAAGTATAAAATTTGTCTAGCTTCAGCGAAAAAGCTTCATCGAATAATCTTCGAAGCTTTTGCCCCTAGTAATCGCACGAAGGAAAGCTACTTTGAGCTACTACGCAGAAACAAGTGCTTTTCTTGTTTCGAGGGGCGCTTGCACTTTTCTTATTAAGAGAAATTGTATATAAACAGACAAATTATAGTGATGAAGCTAAAGAAATCACGTTACTGCTTTTAGAAAAAGTGGGACTCAGTGATAAAGCAGACGCCAATCCTGACAGTTTATCTGGCGGACAGAAGCAGCGAGCGGCCTTGCAAGATCTCTAGCCATGAATCCGAAAATTATGCTTTTCGATGAACCAACGCCAGCTCTAGATTCAGAACTTGTTGGAGATGTGTTAAGTGTAATGAAGGATTTGGCAAAGGAAGGGATGACTATGGTAGATGTCACTCATGAAATGGGATTTGCTCGTGAAGTTGCTGATCGAGTCATCTTTATGGATGAAGGAATTATTATGGAAGAGGATCATCCGGAAAATATTTTCAATAACCCTCAGAATCCAAGAACCCAAGAGTTTTTAAGTGAAGTATTGTAAAAGAGAGAACAGTTATTCCGTGCTTTTTCTTTATTCAGTCATTATACTAATATGTAGATATCATAATGGAAAGGATTTGGTTTTCATGAAATACCGAAAACTAGGAGAACTAGAAATAAGTGAGCTTAGCTTTGGTACTTGGGGAATTGGTGGTGACTGGGGAAAATCAAATGATCAAGAAGCCATAGATGGGCTTTCTCGTGCCATGGAAGCGGGAGTAAACTTCTTTGATACAGCTGATGTTTATGGAAGTGGCCATAGTGAGGAACTTTTAGCTAAAGCGACAAAGGGAAAAGAAGATGACATTTATATTGCCACAAAGTTTTGCCGTGCAGGGGACATTTTTGACCCAAAAAACTATTCTGAAGAACAGGTGAGAAGCTATTTAGAGGGAAGTCTTAAACGTTTACAAAGGGAACGGGTTGATTTATATCAAATCCATTGTCCACCTTTTGAAATCTTGAAAGATGGAAGGGTTTTCGAAGTTCTTGATAAGCTTCAGCAGGAAGGGAAAATTCGATACTATGGAGTAAGTGTGGAAACGGTAGAAGAAGGATTATTCTGTTTAGAAAATCCAAATGTAAAAGCTCTTCAAGTCATTTTTAATATCTTTAGACAGAAACCGTTAGAAAAACTTTTTCCTTTAGCAAAAGAAAATGGGGTTGGGATTTTGGCTCGTGTTCCCCTTGCTAGTGGTTTATTAACAGGTAAGTTTTCTGGAGATACTCGTTTTGAAGAAAATGACCACCGAAATTTTAACCGAGATGGACAAGCCTTTAATGTCGGCGAGACGTTCGCAGGTGTTGAATTTTCAAAAGGGGTGGAATTAAGTGATAAATTATCCTGGATTAGTCATGATCGAGGAAACATGACAAGGGCGGCCTTACGCTGGATTCTGGATCATGATTCCGTTACAAGCGTTATACCAGGATTTAAAAATGTAAAACAAGTGGAGGATAATTTAAAGTCACTGGATGTTCCTCCATTTTCAGAAGAAGAAATGAAAAAGCTTAAAGATTTCTATCTAACGGAAGTACATCAACATATAAGAGGAGCTTATTAAACGTAGGGAATTTCCCTACGTTTTTTATGTACTATTAGCTATAAATTATATTCTTGTTTCGATTTTGGGCATGATAAGAAGAAACTATAGAATAGGAGGAAGATAATATGCAAGAAGAAGTAGTAGAGTATATCATTATAGAGGATGAAGAAGGAAATGAAGAGGAGTATGAGGTTGACGCTATTATCGAAATGAATGGAAATTCATATATCTTATTTTCTGAAGCGGATGATCTTGAGATCAGGAAGCTTGTAGATGATGATGGATACCAAATGCTTGAACAAGTTTCGGATAGTGAGATTGATCAAATTATGAGTGCTTATGAAGAGGCATTAAAAGAAGAAAAGTAAATAAATACTTAGGACATTACAACAGAGGAGGTCCATTACAGATGAAGCAGAATGCCTCTAACTCCCAACCACATGCACCAGAACCCTATTGGAGAGAAAGTGTGACATTCCCCAAATACCCTGAAATTCTTCAAGATGATTCAGCTGACATCACAATTGTTGGAGGAGGTATTTCAGGGTTAACCGCAGCTTACATTTTGAGCAAGAAAGGTAAAAAAGTAGTTGTGATTGAAGCAGACCGAATCTTAAATGGCACAACAGGGCATACTACTGCAAAAATTACAGCTCAACATGGACTGTTTTATGACGAACTTATTCAACATTTTGGGAAAAATCTAGCCAAAAAATATTATAATGCACATATGGATGCAAGAGATTTTATAAAACAAACGATTCAAGAAGAAAATATCGAATGTGATTTTTCTGATGAGGATGCCTATGTATATTCAACTACGGAGAAGTACAAAGAAAAAATCGAAAAAGAAATGAAAGCTTATGAACAAATAGGGATTCCTGGGTCTTTAACATATGAGATACCTTTTAACATCCCAATTAAAAATGCAATTATCATGCATGGTCAATCTCAATTTCACCCCCTCAAATATTTTAGAAAAATTGCAGATCAGATCACTGAACAGGGTGGAGAAATATTTGAAAATAGTACGGCAGTGGATATTCATGAGGACAGGGACAGTGCTTTTGTGATTTTAGAAAATGGGAAAAGATTAAAATCATCGAAGGTACTAATCTGCACACACTTCCCATTTTACGATAAGATAGGGTTTTATTTTGCTAGGATGAATGCTTCTAGGTCATATATATTAGGAGTCAAAGCAAATCAAGAATTTCCAGGTGGCATGTATATTAACGCTGAAAAGCCAAGTCGATCCCTTCGATCTACCAAAGTAGGTGGGGAAGATCTCATACTAATTGGTGGGGAAAATCATAAAACGGGACATGATGAAGATACAAAAGCTCATTATCAAGCATTAGAGGCTTTTGGAAAAGATGTTTTTGGGGAAATAGAGATCCCATACAAATGGTCGGCACAGGATTTAGAAACATTAGATAAAATTCCTTATATTGGTCATTTAACGGAAAATCAACCCAATGTATTTCTTGCGACTGGGTACAAAAAATGGGGTATGACCTCAGGAACTTTGGCAGGACAACTTTTATCGGATTTAGTGTTAGAAAATCAAAATCCTTATGCTAATTTGTTTTCTCCCTCTCGTTTTGTTGCAGATCCGAGTCTTCGTCATCTCCTTAAGCAAAATCTACATGTAGCAAAACGTTTTATAACTGGTAAACTGGAGAAACCTTTAAAAACTCCCGGAGACTTGAAAAAGGGGGAGGGTGACCTTGTTCAAGTAAATGAAAAGAAATGTGGGGCATACCGAGATGAGGAAGGAATACTTCATTTTGTAGATACCACATGTTCTCATATGGGATGTGAAGTAGAGTGGAATAATGGTGAACATACTTGGGACTGTCCTTGTCATGGGTCACGGTATGATATTGATGGAGAAGTAATAGAGGGTCCAGCAACGAAAGGCCTCGATCCGATTCAACCATTTTAAGCGTGTAGACTTTGACAACACGCTTTTCTATTGGCAGATAGGAAAGCATAAAACTTTCCTATCTGCATAAGTGCAGCGTCCATAAAGCTTGGCGTATGCCACAGTTTTCTAATCTTAGTAACAAATACGTCTCGAGTTTTTATAAAAATATAACTGATTATTATGCCCATAACCTTGAATTAGGTTTTATGCCTCTATTTGTCGCGCATGAACGGGCAGCCAACCATGAAGCAAGCTTAACCAACAGGGATGAAGAATTTAATGTTTTATTTTTATGGGGGTAATACCCCACTCAAGTCTTAAGTGAAACGAAAAGGGTAGGTGGGGGATAAACAGCCTGTATATGTCCGATTGGTTCAAGGACCTTTTAGCTCATGCCTTTTGGTGCAAACAATCAGCGGGGGACGGCCACTGATTGAAGTTTCACTTTATTCCTCCAAGCATGAGCTAGTTAAATAAAGTTAAGATGCCAGGACAAGACTTCTATAGAAAACTAGAGAAGTATGGTAAACTAGAAATATCCACCTAAAGGAGGAATAGATCATGGCTAAATTTCCAGGTAAACATCCTAAATCCTTTTCTATGTTACTGCAGCGTAAAAATATAGTATCGATTGATGGAGCTGTCCATGATGTAAATGTTTCTCATGAACAGTTTTTAGACGAATTTATTGAATGGGTTGAGTCAAAAGGATGGAGTTTTAATGGTGCTACAAGTCTTATTTCAAAAGAAGAAGCACTAATTAAAACCATGTCTACTCTCTCTAATCATAAAGATGAGGGACTGGATTTAGATACTCTTTTTGAACAGCTAGATGAGGACGATGAAGAATAAAGAAAATCAACTTTAATCAATGAAAAAAGCGTTACTAGATGTAGCGCTTTTATCCGTTTTATTCTAAAAATTTTCCTTTGTGTGGGGTTTCCTGATGATTGTCCTTTGGTAAAGGGTCTACGGAATGTTTATATTGATAGCCTTTTGAGATAGCCGCAACAGAGAGGACCAATATAACTAAGACAACAATAACACTTATCACTAGAATATAAAGCATAACTACACCCTTTTCATTTTACTCTTATCATATCATAAGATAAGAAACCTGTTAATGAGCGTCAAAAGTGTTTTTTCAGTTAGTTACTTTTTGTAACTAAGTAAATGTAGTATAATAGAGGAAAATATAGAGGAGGCGGGCAGAATGGCTGGACATTCCCTTTGTCCTAAGTTTGAAAAAGCATTTCAAATCTTGGGAAAACGTTGGAGCGGTGTAATCATTCACGTACTTGAAGATGGGGCCATGCGTTTCAATGAAATTGCTGACCACATTCCACATATTAGTCAGAAGATGTTATCTGACCGCTTAAAAAGCTTAGAGGAAGAAGGTATTATTCAGCGACATGTGTATCCAGAAACTCCTGTCCGTATTGAATATAGTTTAACAGATAAAGGGAAGGCTTTAGCACCAGCCTTAAAAGAGGTCCAATCATGGGCTAACCAATGGGTCGATCTTACTAAATAAAAGGCAACTACTAAAACAAAGTAGTTGCCTTTTTGTTGTTCACTTCCGCTTTTGTATTAAAATACTTCTTTCCAATCATCCCTTTTGGATAGCATTTCTTTTGCTAGCTCTTTAGCCCCTTCTAAACTATGGCTGGCAGCAAATCCACATTGAACTTCATTACATGCTGGAACCTCAGTAGCTTCAAGGACATCTTGTAGTGTCTTTTCAAGAACGGATAAAATGTTGTCATAATTGTCATCGTTAAGAACAGCTAAGTAAAAACCTGTTTGACATCCCATAGGGCCAATATCAATGATGCGGTCATGATGATTTCTACTAAATTCCGCCATCATATGCTCTAACGAATGTAAAGCTGGCATGGCCATATATTCCTTATTCGGTTGCTTGAATCGAAGATCATATTTATAAATTTTGTCTCCATATTGTCCTTCTGTAACCCCAACTAATCTTACATAGGGAGCTTTTACTTTTGTGTGATCCAGATTAAAACTTTCTACATTCATTTTTGGCACAGTTTCCATCTCCTTATCCATGATACTTCTCTTAAAATTGTAACATAAAAATTAGAATCATTCGTTCAGTTCTTTTTGAAGAAGTGTTCATTAAACATAATCATGAAATCATATTTATCAGTTGGGAAAGTAGGGCCTTCCTTAAAGAAACACTTTTTATAAAGGGAAATTGCCCTTTGATTAAATGTTGCAACAGTTAACCGGAATTTTTCTGCTTGAAATTCCTTTTCTGCGAAAGCAAGTCCTCGAAGAAGAAACGGGAGACCTAATCCTCTCCCAGTGAGGTCAGGAAGCATTCCAAGGCCAATATCAAGATAGGAAGAATCTTTATAAAGTCCTAATGTTCTACCCACTGGAACCTGGGCGTTTGGACCAAAACAAAAAAAGCCAATGAGTGATTTCTCTGAATTAAAAACCGCATAATAACTACCATCTAATAATTCCTTCAAATTTTCTTCGCTTTCCGTTGAGTTGTACAAATCATAAGGTGCTTTATATTTCCAATTGAATATATCTTTTGCATAGGGCTCTGTCATTTTTGAAATCATCATTTTATAACAACCTTTCCGTTGTGTTCCTCTATTATTGCTCCATTCCACAATATTACCAAATTAAAATGCAAGAGAAAAAGAAGATCATACATGAGTGAAATAGGATTGGTAACAATATGAAAAACAATGTCTTTTTGGAGCTTTAGAGAAAGTTTTGATGTTTTTAATAGGAAATATGTTATAATAAACAAGTTGGCCAAAAAGGCTAAGTGAAACATAGAGGAGCGAGTTAATCATGGAACGTCGTGATGATATAAGAAATATTGCGATTATTGCCCACGTTGACCACGGGAAAACGACTTTAGTGGATCGACTGTTACAAGATTCAGGAACCTTTCGTGAAAATGAGCATGTTGATGATCGTGCAATGGATTCAAATGCATTGGAAAGGGAACGTGGAATCACAATCTTAGCCAAAAATACAGCCATTCATTATAATGACACACGTATTAATATACTAGACACACCTGGACATGCCGATTTTGGTGGAGAAGTCGAACGAATCATGAAAATGGTAGATGGCGTTTTACTAGTCGTTGACGCTTTTGAAGGTTGTATGCCTCAAACACGATTTGTTCTTAAGAAGGCTCTTGAGCAAGAGTTAACACCTATCGTTGTATTAAATAAAATAGATCGACCAAATGCAAGACCAGAACAAGTAGTGGATGAAGTTATTGACTTGTTTATTGAATTAGGAGCAAACGAAGATCAGTTGGAGTTTCCAGTCGTTTATGCTTCAGCTTTACAAGGCACCTCAGGTTACCAACCAAAGGAGCAGCAAGAAACGATGTCTCCTATCCTAGAAACGATTATGGATACGATACCTGCACCATTAAACAATGCAGATGAGCCATTACAATTTCAAGTTACGTTATTAGATTATAATGAATACGTTGGTCGAATCGGAATTGGCCGAGTATTCCGTGGAAAGATCAAAGTCGGACAACAAGTTCTTTTGATGAAAAAGGATGGATCGTCTAAACCTTTCCGAGTGACCAAATTGTTTGGTTTTATAGGATTGAAGAGAACTGAAGTTCAAGAAGCCCAAGCAGGGGATATCGTAGCTATTGCTGGAATGGAAGGGATAAACGTAGGAGAAACGATTTGTCCTGTCGATCATCCTGACCCTTTACCATTGTTGCGTATTGATGAACCAACTCTACAAATGACTTTCCTAGTGAATAATAGTCCATTTGCAGGGAGAGAAGGTAGATATCTAACTTCTCGTAAAATTGAAGAGCGCTTGATGCTGCAATTAGAAACGGATGTAAGTCTTCGTGTAGATCCAACTGATTCACCTGATGCATGGACGGTTTCAGGCCGTGGTGAACTTCATTTATCTATCTTGATTGAGAACATGAGACGTGAAGGTTATGAACTACAAATTTCAAAGCCTGAGGTTATTTATCGTGAAATTGATGGTGTGAAATGTGAGCCGGTAGAAAGAGTACAAGTAGATGTGCCAGAAGAACATACTGGTTCAGTTATGGAATCACTAGGTTCACGAAAAGGTGAAATGCTTGATATGATTAATCATGGGAACGGCCAAGTTCGATTAGAATTCAAAGTGCCTTCTCGTGGGCTAATTGGATATTCGACCGAATTCCTGTCACAAACAAGGGGATATGGAATATTGAATCATACCTTTGATGGATATGAACCTGTTGTTCCAGGTCAAGTAGGAGGACGCAGGCAAGGTGTTCTTGTCTCCCTTGATCGTGGAAAAACCACCACTTATAGTATTATGGCCCTTGAAGATAGAGGAACAATCTTCGTAGAACCTGGTACAGAGGTTTACGAAGGAATGATTGTTGGAGAACATAATCGTGATAATGATTTAACCGTTAATATTATAAAAGAAAAAGCATTAACTAACGTTCGATCTGCAAATAAGGACCAAACATCAGTTATTAAGAAACCAAGAATTCTTTCATTGGAACAAGCTATTGAGTATTTAAATGAAGATGAATACTGTGAGGTTACTCCTGAGTCCATTAGACTTAGAAAGAAACTTCTTAATAAAAATGAAAGAGAAAAAGCAGCTAAGAAAAAACAATATCAATAAGAAAAAAAGCCACTGTTGAGGTGGCTTTTTTCTTTCTCTATTCTTTTTTGCTTTTAAAAGTAGACAGAGAGGCATCGACAATTAATATAATGGCTGTTAAGATATGAAGGAACCATCCAACCACCGGTATTACCCCTAAGACGCTAGCCAATATTCCAAAAATACTACCAACACTTACAGCTCCATTTTTTATAGACAAAACTAGAGTAACTAAGTGTAGAGCAAGCATGACGCCTAAGGCAACCCACGCTGAGCTTATTATGTATATCCCACCGACGAAAGGGATGGCAAAAAACGCCTCAATCCCACCAGTTATCCATTTCATTAAAGTAACCATAGACATATGAATCTCTCCTTTATTTGATACTATTTTACATTCTTCTTAACTGATAAAAAAACCTTTTTTTATTATGTGGAATTTCTGAACAAAAAAGTCTACAAACTTTCTAACGTTTTTAATAAACTCATGCAGGTTTCAAGTGAAGAGTGGATCGCAGTGGTTATGGGAGTCCATATGATACAAAAAAGAAGACGAAGTAATGCTGCAGTGGGAGGAGCACAATAATTCTCTTTATTGCCTTCTTTGTTTTCTGTCCTCTCAAAAAAGTGTATGATTGAAAATAGAAATGAATTTAAAAATACGGACTTTTTCGAGGAGGATAAAAATGAAGGAGAGACTGGTTGCAACTTTTTCTATTGTGGGTTTCGATCCTGAAACAGGGGAGTTAGGAATAGCAGTGCAATCTAAGTTTATTGGGGTAGGTGCTGTAGTACCATGGGCTAAGGCCGGAGTTGGAGCGGTTGCGACTCAATCCTATGCAAATACTTCTTTTGGTCCCAATGGATTAAAGCTTATCGAAAATGGATTATCAGCTCAGGGGGCACTTGATAGACTCCTTTCTGAAGATGATGACCGAGAATTTAGGCAAGTTGGAATTGTGGATGCCAAAGGAAATGTGGCAACTTTTACGGGAGCTAAATGTTATGACTGGGCAGGTGGGATTACTGGGAAAAATTTTGCTGCTCAAGGTAATATTTTAGTAGGACAGGAGACTGTCCAATCAATGGCAGATACTTTTACTACTACCCAAGGGACCCTTTCTGAAAGATTGTTAAAAGCTTTAGATTCTGGACAGGCCTCAGGCGGTGATTCTCGTGGAAAACAGTCTGCTGCCTTATATGTAGTGAAAGAAAAAGGTGGATATGGTGGATATAATGACCATTTTATTGATTTGCGCGTAGATGATCATCCCGAGCCTATTAAGGAGCTTATTCGTTTATATGAACTCCAGCAACTTTATTTTGGGCAAACGAAGCCTGAAAATATCAAGGAAATCAATGGACCTATTAAAAGTGATTTAGTCTCTCAACTTCTTCGTTGGGGATATTTGGAAGAAGATCCCCCAACAGATGATGCTCTTTTTGAAGCCCTTACACGCTTTGTTCATACAGAGAACTTCGAGGAAAGAGAGCAGGATAAAGGGAAAATTGATTTAGAAGTATTAAAGTTTATGGAAAATAAATCTAGGTGATTGATGAATGGGGAAGAGAATTATTATAGAATCAGAAGAACTTTATTTGAGACCGTTCCAAAAAAAAGATGCAAGGAACTTGTTTAGGCTAGTTTATGACAATCAATATTTTTGGTCAAAGGTGGAACCAGATCATCATCCCAATTACTATACTTATAATGTACAAAAACAAAGATTACAAGATATGATCCACTCAACTGGAAAAGGAAAAGAATTTAACTGTGGTATCTTTTTGCGAGAAAAGGAGCAGTTAATAGGAGAGATTTCTATATTCCATATTTTAAGAGGTCCCTTAAATCAAGGAATGGTTGGGTTTTCTCTATCTAAGGACTACGTCGGGAAAGGATATGGTACTCAGTCTCTTGCTTTAATGACTAAGTATGCCTTTAATGACCTTCAACTACATAGAGTGGAAGCTGCCGTAGCACCTTCAAATATCCCTTCTATAAGTATACTGGAGAAGAATGGTTTTGTTAAAGAAGGACTTCTTAGAGGGTATCTCCTTATGAAAGGCCAATGGAAGGATCATTTGTTGTATTCAAAATTAGAAAATGATTGAGTCAGACACTTTTACCGTGTCTGACTTTTTTTACAGTATCAGAATTTATAAGTTGTTAGAGAATTTGTCTAGCTCCAGCGAAAAAGCTTCATCAAGTAATCTTCGAAGTTTTTGCCCTGCGTAATCGCAGGAAGGAAAACTATATAGAGCTACTTCGCAGAAACAAGGCTCTTCTTGTTTCGAGGGGTGCTTGCGCTTTTCTTATTTTGAACTCCATGCAAGGCGTATATTTTACTCTTCTTTAGCTCTCATACTAGGCATTTGTCACTCCTTTTAATGAATTTGCATAGCCTATTACACAACATCGCAATGTTGAAATCGCTAAAAAGGGGTGAAAAAGTTGGATTTATCTGCAGCACACTTTTTATACGGAGTATTTACTCTCGCCATTATTTTAACGATGGTGTTTAAAAAAGGTGTCGTACTCCCAACATTGTTAGGTACGTTTCTAGTGGCCTGGGTGTATGAAGGAAGCATCATTTCAGGTTTTACAGCCATATTTAATGCGAATTTAGTTGCAGCGACTGAATTATTTAATATCTTTCTGATCATTACATTCATGGTGGCCCTTTTACAATCTTTAAAGGAACTTGGTGCTGACCGGAAAATGATTCAACCCATTGAGAAAATGATGACCAATGGACATATTGCTTATTTCATCTTAGTCATTGTGACCTACGTAATTTCTCTATTTTTCTGGCCGACTCCAGCTGTTCCGCTAATTTGTGCTTTATTAGTTCCTGCTGCCATTCGTGCAGGTCTACCTGCTATGACAGCCGCTATTGCGGTGGCACTTGCTGGCCAAGGGATGGCTCTTTCTTCTGACTATATTATTCAGGTAGCTCCAGGACTTTCTGCAAAGGCTGCGGGAGTTGATCAAGGGGTACTTGTTAATAAAACAATGGTTCTTTCCTTGATCACTGGTTTTGTGGCAATAGGAACAGCCTACCTTTTAAATCGAAAATTTATTAGAAAAAAAGGAGATTCAATAGCTGAGGTGGAAATCTCCGCGATTCAAGGTGGAAAAGAAGATATAGAGGATAATGAAGGAAGTTCAGGATACTCTTTCTGGAGTACCGTTTTTGCAGTTATTGTTCCATTAGCCATGTTGGCTGTTATGATTTATATGATCTACTCAAAACTAGGATCAGGAAGAATGGGCGGATTTGAAGGAGGCGATGGTGCTGCCTTTATTGGAGGAGTTGCTGTAATTCTATTGCTTCTTTCAACTGTAGCATTTAAAAAGCATCGTGCATTAGATAAAATTAGTGAACATATAACGGACGGTTTCGTCTTTGCGTTTAAAGCAATGGGACCTGTTATTCCTATTGCAGGATTTTTCTTTTTAGGAAGTTCAGATTTTGCAGGCAGTATACTTTCCGTAGGTGATGATTCAGCTCCAGCGTTTTTATTTGACCTTGTGCAAGCCGGCCAAGACTGGATCCCGCAAAGCACTTTTGTTACAGGATTCAGTTTGTTGATCATTGGAATGATTACGGGGCTTGATGGATCTGGATTTTCTGGTCTTCCTTTGACTGGAGCATTATCTGGAGCATTATCTGGTTCCGGTATAGATCCGGCCACATTGGCAGCCATTGGACAAATGGGATCTATCTGGACAGGTGGCGGTACCATTATAGCATGGTCATCACTAATTGCTATTGCAGGGTTCTGTGGAATTTCCGTTATGGATTTAGTTAGAAAAAATTTCTTTCCTGTTGTTTTAGGGTTAACTATTTCTACAATATTTGCATTGTTGCTTTGGTAAAAAGCTGTTTAGATCAAGATAATAAAAAAGATGATTCCTCTTTCAATTGAGGAATCATCTTTTTTACAAGATAAGTATAAAATTGGTCTAGCTAGCTACAATGAAAAAGCATCATCGAGTAATCTTTCAAGTTTTTGCCCCAAGTAATCGCACAAAGGAAAGCTATTTAGAGCTTCTTCACAGAAACAAGCGATTTTCTTGTTTCGAAGGGCGCTTGCGTTATCTTATTGAATAATATTGTCAAATACGAAGGTTAGTGGCACCTAGATAGACAAACCGCCCTGCTTTATCCAGTAAGGATTTCTTCCTTTGGATAGCGTATTAATTTTGTTGTAGGCGCAGCTATTGAAAATGCTAAAGTTAGGGGCCCGAGTTTTCCAATAAACATGATGCAAATAATCACCAATTTTCCAATTGCCGATAAACTTGCTGTTATTCCCATAGACAAACCTACTGTTCCAAACGCACTTACAACTTCAAAGAAAAGAGCTATAAAACTTTCTCCATACTCTGAAATTGTTAAAATAAACAGGCCTAGAAAAATAATTCCAACTGATAAAATGGAGATAGCTAAAGAGCGAAAAACAGTACCTTGGCTTAAGGCACGTTCAGAAATATCAATATCTTCTTTCCCACGCATATAAGCAGTCGCAGCCAAGGTAATTGCTAGAAATGTGGTGACCTTAATTCCTCCACCAGTTGAGGCACTTCCGGCACCTATAAACATTAAAAAGATAGTAAAAAACAAAGTGGGATCCTGTAAACTTCCAATATCAAGAGTATTGAATCCGGCTGTTCTTGGTGTTACGGCTTGGAAGTACGATGCCCAAAGCTTTTCCCCAAGAGAGAGCGAACCTATTGTATCGGGGTTGCTATATTCCAAAACAAAAAATAGGATCATGGTGAGAAGGTTAATAATAATCGTGCTTTTGATCATTAATTTCGAATGGAGAGACAATTGATGAAATTCTTTTGTTCTCCATAAATCAAATAGGACAGTAAAACCAAGTCCACCAATGATGAATAAGAGTGTAATGATAATATTGATCACTGGATCCCCAACATATCCTGATAAACTATCTGACCAAATAGAAAATCCAGCATTATTAAAGGCAGAGATGGAATGAAAAAAGGCCGCGTATATTGCATCACGCCAACCCAGCATTGGTCCCCACCGGAGCGTTAAAAATATAAAAGCTATTCCCTCAATGATCAGGGAATAAAGTAAAATCCGTTTTACTAATCTAATTAGCCCACCAAGTGAAGTTTGGTTTAATGAATTTCCTACAAGCAATCGTTCTTTTAAACCAATTTTTCTACCTAGCACTAAGAAAATAAAAACAGCAAAGGTCATAATTCCTATTCCTCCTACTTGAATAAGGAAAAGAATGACCATTTGGCCAAAAATAGTAAATGCAGTACCCGTGTCAACTACTACAAGTCCAGTAACTGTCATAGCTGAAGTTGCCGTAAACAAGGAATCCAACCAGCTAATACTACCATGTGTTGCAGCAGGTATTTTTAACAAAATAGTTCCAAAGACAATGAATAAAAGAAAGATTAAGAGTAAAAATTGAGGTGGGCTTATTTTAATAACCTTATTTTTCATCTTTAATGACACCCATTTCCCATTAAGATGGTAGTATCATAACGCTATCTTGAATTGATTTCAATTTAAAGTTTCATGTAAGTAAAAAACTCATAAGAATATACTTATGGAGGGTAAATGATTCATTCTTACTTCCTTGTTTTTTTTGTAGGTGAGCCATCAAAGGGATGGGAAACATAGGAATAGCATTGAAAAATGGTAGGTTAGGGGATGTTTCCTCAGCAAAAACAGGCGAAAAAGCTCATATTTTCAAGGGATGTGAAGGACGAAGTCCGATGAATAAGTTGGGGATGAATCGCCTTCGTACAAGGGATAATCTTAGTTATCTCGATTGTCTGACTGTTCGAGCCCTACTTGTATGAGGTGAAATATAGTTTGAGTACGAGTACCGAAACCTTTTTGCTCTTTGTAATCATCGACTCTGTCTAATAATTTTTTTGGAAACCGTAATACAACTGATTGTTTTTCCATTGTCCTTCCCTCCCGAAAACGATATACTATGTATAGTATATATTACAAGGTGGTGAAAATCAATGTTAATGAAATAATCGTACAAATTCCGTATCTATCTAAGCCAAAAACAAATTAAACCACAAGTTTGAATCCTCGCAATGAAGTATTGCGATTAACCGCAGGTACTGCGGGGATAGCCTAATCCATAACTAACCGATAGGTTGGTGTTCTTAGGAATCCCCAACTTCAATCCGGGCGTGAGGTCGATAAGGTGGGTAGTCTAAGTCTGAGGTGAAAGAAAATGAGAAAAAGATATAATGAGTTAGGAAAATCTGTTGGAAAATTACCGACGGGTCCGTTAAATTCCATTACAGATGTACCTGATGTTTTGGTAGGTCATGTTACTTTGAAAGAAGAACTTAATGAAGAAAAAGTAATTCGCACAGGAGTGACAGCAATTCTTCCCCACAGCGAAAATCCTTTTTATGAAAAAGTAGAGGCTGGAAGCTTTGTATTAAATGGATTTGGTAAGTCAACTGGACTTATTCAACTTCAGGAATTAGGTGAACTTGAATCGCCGATCATGTTAACCAATACTTTTTCAGTAGGGGCTGTTCTTCAGGGAACTTTGGAAGAGATGTTGCAGCATACACCTGAAATTGGTGATACAACCGGATCGATAAATATTGTTGTTGGGGAATGTAACGATATGTTTTTAAACCATGTGAGATCATTACCTATCAAACCTCTCCACGCAAGACAGGCAATTCAACATGCTAAATCCGGAAAAGTGGAGGAAGGAGCTGTTGGTGCGGGAACGGGCATGAGTTGTCTTGGGTATAAGGGAGGAATTGGGACAAGCTCACGGAAAATTATTCATGCTGATTTGCCTATGGATTATATGATAGGAACATTAGTTGTAAGTAATTTTGGCAGGCTTTCTGAAAACCCGTTTCTTAAGGAAGATGTCAAAAAAGAAAAGTTGCCAGATGGGTCTATTATGATTATCATTGCCACGGATTTACCTTTACAATCAAGACAACTAAACCGCTTGGCTAAGAGAGCTTCGATTGGATTAGGGCGTTCGGGAAGTCATATACATCATGGGAGTGGAGATATTATCATTGCCTTTTCGAATGGAAACAAAAAACCTCATTTTTCTAAAGGACCTTTAGAGAATAAAATCATTCTCCGAGATGATCATGAGGTTATGAATGATATTTTTCAGGCAGTTATTGAAGCAACGGAAGAGTCCATTTATAATTCCTTAACAATGGCGGAAACTACAAAAGGAAGAAATGGTAGGGTAAGGGAAGGGATTCCATTAGATAAGATTGCAAGAAAAACAAATTAAAAAAGAGCTTGCACGTTTTTAATAGTATCAGCTTTATCCCGCATGAACGACAGTAATACCCCCACCTCAAATCTTAAGTGAAACGAAAAGAGTAGATGGGGGATAAACTACCAGGGGCATTTAGGTCATACCCTGGGCGCTAACAATCAGTGGGTGACGGCCACTGATTGAATGAAGTTTTACTTTATCTTTTGTTAAATCCTTGTTTTTTGATGTAATCTGTTACATCCATTCGTATAGGTTTTTGTAACCGTCTAATCATTTGATCAGACCAGTTATCTATTCTTTGATTCATTGAGCGTTGTTTATAATACTTTTGTGCTTTTTCGTTAAATTCCTGTACGGCATTTGACGTATTTCCGTATTCATTTTCAAAAAAAACTGCTTCCATTGGAAGTCTCGGTTTCTTTTCAGGTTTTTCAGTAGGTTCCCCAAACACCATACCAAACAATGGGATTACATGCTTTGGGAGGTTGAAGAGGCTTCCGACTTTCTCTATTTGATTCCGGATACTTCCAATATAACAGATTCCTAAGTTCATACTTTCAGCTGCAATTGCGGCGTTTTGAGCTGCTAAGGCAACATCAATACTAGCAACCAGAAAATGCTCCGTATTTTCTAAATTGGGTTTGAGTTGTTCAAAGTCATCCTGATTTGCCGTTGTAGTAAGTCTATTTAGATCAGCGCAAAAGATCATCAGATACCCATTATTTTCAACGTAAGATTGACCGGTGATCTCGGCTAATATTTTTTTCTTTTTCTTGTCCGTAACACCGATTATACTATAAGCTTGCATATAACTTGAGGTAGAAGCAGATTGGGCAGATAATACAATTTGGTCAATTTCTTCCTTTGTCAATTGTTTTGATGAAAAAGACCGGATTGACCGGTGTTGTAAGAGTATTTCAATAGTTGGATTCATGATTAAAAACTCCTTTAATTTTGCAAAAGACTATTCTCGATGGATTCATCCTCTTTCCCTATTTCTTCATTTTCATTTTCGTTTTCTATTTCCATTTTTTGAGGTTTAAAGGTCACAGGAATTTCCATGGTTGGTAGAGGTAGATCTTGATTATACCATTTTATTAAATCTTCATCACTAGGATCCATTATATCTGGAATCATTATACTTAATTCGTCCTCATTCAGCCAAGTAACAGCGGTAATTGGATATGTACCATCTACTTTTAGCTTTGAATCCCCAGAATATAGTATAAGTTCTTCCCATTTTTCTAAATCTATAATCTTAAATTTATCTGTAGTTACAACACTATCTTTATTCTGAAAAAAAACAAGAGCAACCTTTGTTCTTTCTGGGGAAAAATAGGCTTCTTTAAATTTAGTTAAATCAGCAACAAGGATCGAGAAGATTTCATCCTGGAGGATATGCAACAAAATGTATGATTTTCTCATAATATCTGGTCCGTATTCTAGCAAATAAATGGATTCTTCTTGTTCCAAAGATAAAAGGCGCATTCTTTGTAGTTCCGCTTCAGGATCCTCGGAGACTTTTAAATATCCATGGAGTAATGGAACATCTTCCATATGAAAAGTAACAGTTCCCGTGTCGAAAGGTAAAGTGATTTCTTGAATATCCTCAGGTTCCTCAATTGTTTCATAGGTGGTTTTCGGTTCTTCCATAGAACCTTCTTCAAATCTAGGTTCAACTGTAACCTCATGATTGCTGCCTCTCCACTCACTCAAAATTAGAAAAATCCCTATCAAGGAAAAGGTTAAAATAATAAAAATGAGTAAGGCTTTTCGAGGTAAATTATGGAACATTTTACATGTTCCCTCCTTTTAAACTCCTTTATCCTGCATAACGGACAGTCATACCGCACCTCAAATCTTTAGTAAAACGAGAAGAGTAGGTGGGGGGATAAACTGCCCGTAAATGTCCGAATGGTTTAAGGGCCTCATGCCCTTGGGTGCTAACAATCAGTCAGCAAAGGCCACTGATTAAAAGTTTCACTTTATTATAACAGGATTCTTGATAAATATGCATCTACTTGTAATTGACAAACAGGTAATTTTCCTCGAAGATAGGTACTAAATCTATGGATAAGAATATCTTTTTATAGAAACTTATTCTATTATTAGGTCATACTCTTGGTTGCTAACATTAGTGGGGGACGGCCACTGATTGAAGTTTCACTTTATACACCAAAAAAAGCTTATGAATTGTTCGAATTTTCTTGTTTCGAAGGGCGCTTGTGCTTTTCTAATTTCTTTCTAAACAAGTAGATTAGGGTTGTATAGAGTCTATTCGAATCACATTCTAGGCCGACTAATCATACAATACACCATATCACAATAGGTGGTGATGGGTATGAAGTGGGTCTACTGGTTAGATGCTTTAATTGTGTTAATTTTGCTCGGTAGTGTAGGACTTCATGCTATGGGAAAAATAGAAGATCTTTTGTTAATCATCGTCGCAATACCTTCGTTAGTGTACCTGGTTGTTTTGACAGATTTTCTACACAAAAAATTCGCCAATGCCAAAAAACACAGAAAAAATAAGTTATAATGGTTGTATCTTATAGGGAAAGGGTGGTATTCCCTAACACCCTTTTTATATATCATTTACTAACAAATGTTAACCATTGAATTCTGCAAGAATTTTGCAAATTTCTATACTATAATTCAATGGAGTAAGCTGGTGCAAAGGGTTTGGTAATAAAGATGAATGACCTTTATAATAAAGTGGGAAGTTTCTTTAGTGAATCTTTTTTGGAGATTGCCTATCAATTTGAACAAAAAATTAGCGCCGCATTCCCCTTCAAAATCTTGTAGTTATAATATAGCAGCTCGTTATTTTATTCGGCCATATCAAAAATCCATGTCTGAAAATTCATGGGTGTCCTTGCAGGCCAAAGTTCCTGTAGTGGCAAAAAGAACATCACAAACTTTATCTTCGTTAATTAGTCTTCACCAGGCAATTAAGTCACCAAGGGTGGCTTAATCGTGCTTGTTTGTACTGTATTCAAGATAAGGGATGTTCCATCAAATTGCGTAAGCAATTAGTTGGAGAGGTTCACACAAGGGAGAAGGATAGGGACAATTTCTCAAAAAACAGCAGGTGTTTTTTTGTTTATATTGGGTGTTATTGATACTCTAACCTACTAGTAGCATTAAGGGGGAAGAATATGGATAAAAAGAGAAAAAGATTTTGGTTTCGATTGCTTTTACTTTTGGTATTAGTGGGCTTAACCATTATATTTATCGTAAATAGTCTACAAGATGAGAAAAAAAGAATAGATACAGGAGATATGGCCCCTGATTTTATTTTAGAAACTTTAGACGGGGAAAAGGTACAACTAAGTGATTATCGTGGACAAGGCGTTTTTTTGAATTTTTGGGCAACCTATTGTCCACCGTGTAAAGAAGAAATGCCATATATGGAGAACCAATATCATTATTTTAAAGATAAAGGTGTGACCGTTTTAGCTGTTGATGTAGGCGAGCCTAAAGTTACTGTCGAAGGCTTTGTCAACGAGTATGGACTCACTTTTCCGATATTACTTGATCCTTCAGAGGACGTGATGAACGCATATGGTATTGGACAGCTCCCTGTGACTTTTTTAGTAGATAAAGAAGGAATGGTTATTGATCGTATTACCTCAGGTTTAACAGAAGAACAGATCTATGATTATATGGAGCAAATTCAGCCATAAAATGGACAAATAAAAAGATTATCTTTTCAAGTTCTCTCAAATTTCTTATACTACTCTAAAGAGGTGAGAGTATTTGAATACATATCGAGAAGGGACAATAGATGATCTACCTAGTATTCTATCCATTGAGAATCAGGAAATTTTAAACGGTGTTGCCTTATTTGATGTAGAACCAAAGACAATAGAAGAAAAAGTAATCTGGTTTGAACAATTTAAAGACTGTAATACATTAATTGTGGTTGATGTTGATGGAGAAATGGCGGGGTATGCTTATGTGTTGCCCTATCATCAAAAGCTCGCCTATCAATATACAGCGCAACTTTCCATTTATATTGATCCAACTTATCAAGGAAAAGGGATCGGAAAAGAATTACTGAAACAATGCTTGCAAAAGTCAGAGGAAGTAGGGTATAAGACAGTACTTTCTTTAATTACTAGTGAAAATGAGAAAAGTATCAAGTTGCATGAAAAGTTTGGATTTAAATTAGTTGGTACCATGAAAAAAGTAGGCTTTAAATTTGATCGTTGGTTGGATGTCTCTATATATCAATGGTTTTCTTCTGCAAATTTTTAATCGAAACATTATCAAATGAAAGTCGTCTTCTGCAGGCGACTTTTTTACAAGATAAAGTATAAAATTTGTCTAGCTCCAGCGCCCTATCGACTAGAGTCGGTTCCCTCCTCTCCATCGATAAGTCAACATCGATGAAGGAGGTTCGGTTAAAAACGCGACATCCAATTACTCGGCCCACCGAAAACATTTGTCGCAACACCGAACTGACTCGCATCCTGCGAGCCCTCGTGAACCGTGTTTCCTTTGGGCCTACACGATGTAGGTCACGTCGGCGTTGTCACACGATGTGACGGTTTTAGCCGACGATCCTTAATCCACCGCCTTACGTCGATGATCAAGGGCGCTTGCGCTTTTCTTACTAAAGAGGGGATACAATGGATAAACATTCAGATATCATACGGAAACGTTATAATCGTGTGTCATCGATCTATGATATGATGGATCGAATGATTAAAGAAAAGTGGAGAGAGGATTTACTTAGCAGTTTATCCGGTAAAATCCTCGAAGTTGGGGTTGGGACTGGAGCGAACTTTCCTTTTTATTCAAAAGAGGCTGAAGTAATAGGTATAGATTTTAGTGAAGGTATGTTGAAAAAAGCAGAGAAAAGATTAGAAAAAGACTCCTATAAGGCATCCATTCAGATAGTCAAAATGGACGCTCAAGATATGGTTTTTGATGATCATGAATTCGATTATGTAGTAACAAGCTGTGTATTCTGTTCGGTTCCTGATCCAGTAAAAGGGATGAAGGAAATGAAAAGAGTTTGTAAGCAGGATGGACAAATTCTAATGTTAGAACATATGAAAAGTAACAATCCATTGCTAGGTCCCATCATGGATGTATTGAATCCCTTAACAGTTTCTCTTTGGGGAGCGAACATTAATCGAAAAACATTAGATAATCTACATAAAGCTGGGATAAAAGTTACGGAAACAGAAGACTTGTTCGGTGGTATTATGAAAAAAATTAAAGCAACACCAAAATAAAAAGAGTTGGAATTTATACATTGTCCTGCCCTATTTGTCTTATACATTTGCTTGCTTTTTGGAGCTTCATTAGCTTCTAAACGTTCCCCAATGAAAAAGATGATTCCTAAAATGTAAGGAATCATCTTATTCTTTAGTGTTCATAAATCATTTTTTTCGTCATTCCACCATCTACAACAATATTTTCCCCCGTTACAAAAGTATTTTCAGGGTCAGTTAAATAAAAGGATGCTTTCGCAACATCTTCTGGTCTTCCAACCCTCAACGATGGATGCTGAGAGTGATCAATTAGCCGCAATCCGTCGTACTGTCTAGTTTCAATCCATCCAGGGCTAATAGAATTTACCCGAATATGATAAGGGCTTAATGTCATGCTTAGGGCATGGGTTAAGCTGAAAATCCCCCCTTTGGAAGAGGAATATGCTTCTGTATTTGGTTCTGACATAAAAGCCCTTGTACTTGCCATATTTACGATTCTTCCATGAATGTTTAGATCCTTCCAGCGTTTCGCTAATTCTTGTGAGCAGAGAAAGACACTTCTAAGATTTGTTTGAATGACATTTTCCCAATCTTCTACAGTTAATGAAAAGAAGTCTTTAAAGGTGCTAATACCAGCATTGTTGATTAATATAGTTGGAATCCCAATCTCCATTTCAAGTTTTTGAATGGTTCTTTGTATCTGATCGGGATTTCTAAGGTCGCAAAAATAAAAGTAAGCCTTTGATGGAAGGGTGTCCACGAGTTCTCTTCCTTTTCTCTCATCTAAATCCAAAATTATTACAGTTGCACCTTGGTCACTATATGCTTTGGCAAGTCCTTGTCCTATACCATTGCTTCCTCCGGTAATCATCACAATATCATTTTGAAATTTCATTTAAGTGTACCTCCCTTTTCTTATATGCTGACAACTCCCACAGCTGTAGCAGTGGGGTTCTAGGATACTAACAAGCTTATCTCTTATGCCCTTATCTTTCCTTTCGGGAAGAGTTTCCACCAAAGTACTGGCTTGAATTCTCCTAAAACATTAACGGACGTATTGCGGTATAGCAAGGCACTACTCTCAACAAGCCTAGAAAGACTCTTGATATGCTCCTCGTTCCGACTTCTTTTGGACGTTGTCATGACCAATCAGGTTTGTTTTATGCGATAAACCAACGCAATGTGTTGCTTTGTGATTGTTTTAACTGTGCAATCTCGCAGTTATGCAATTCAATAAAATGATCCCACTGTTCGTGGCATAAGTTTACATCAATAGAGTGAAGAGTTTTATTCCTGTTTCTTATTAAAAACGCACTATTTAAATCGCGTTGAATCAGAAATTCCCCAAAATCATTCCACCTTTCTGAAAGTTGTTTTTGTTATATTCTCCTTTGATATGGTTAAATTGACTCGCTTTGCTATTGATTTTCCAAGTCGCTTCTTCCGATTGATTTTCCCATTCTTTTGATTACGAGTTTTCTGTTTCGAATGCTTTTGCAAGGACTGAAATCGCATGGTTTCGAGAACCGAGAGAGAGGATTTCATTCGCCGATTTTTCATGTGTCATTTTCCGTTGAACCGTGATCATACGATAATGTTCTTTTCTTTTTTTTCGCAACTTACGCCATTAAGACTAGGTGATAAGCCGAGTGTTCCAATTTCAGAAAAAATGTTTTTTTATTAGTAGGAATAATGACAGGATATCGATAATAAAATGATTTTGTCGGTTTTCTTGGGTATAAAGGGTAATTCCCTTTAACTATATAGTATATGCCAAATCGTAAGTAAAGGAGGGATTGATAATGACAATTCATTTGTTTTCATTTGCCATCTCGGTGAAACGTCAACAAAAAAGTTTGCCTGATTACGGAATAAAAGTTCCGACTCACCCTGAAGACAAGGGTTTTGATTGTAAGCAAAAGTATATGTTACAAAATTTCTTGTAGGGGGAAAGGAACTATTTAATAAGGGAGAGATGATGATGATAAAAAGCAGGCTTGCGTATTTTTTAGATTGGTTCGAAGTAGTGAAAGATAGCGCGTAAAATTTGGGATTAACGGAGGAGATATAACAATGAAATTGAATATCTTATTTTTAACAATTTCATTCGTCGACGTTTAGATTCAGAAGTTGATGAATCGTTTGAAAGAGCACATGACATTGCTCATAAGATTGAACTTACAAAACCAAATATATTTGGTAACCAAATGAAGTGCTGCCTGATTAGATCGGGCAGCATTTTTAATTCAAGAAAGTATAAAATTTGTCTAGCTCCAGCGAAAAAGCATCATCGAGTAATCTTCGAAGTTTTTGCCCCAAGTAATCGCACAAAGGAAAGCTACATAGAGCTACTTCGCAGAAACAAGTGCTTTTCTTGTTTCGAAGGGCGCTTGCACTTTTCTTATCCGAACATAGTTATCCTCTTAGCCATTGGTTGACATCTAGTTGTTCTAATAAGGAATCAGCGTTATCTAACTGTCCTTTAGAACGTTGCCATTGGTCGAGTAAATCTGCATATTGTTGCTGATCACCGTCCGTTTGTACTTGTTGTAATTGGTGATCAAGGGACTGAAACTGCGAGGATAGTGCCTCACGACTTTCCGTGATTTTATTTTTGTAATTTTCCCATTCCGAAACATAAGGATGATCCATCCAATCACTCCTTTCTCATTTTCCATAGTTTTTCCTCTTATGAGGGGCTATATACTTTGCAGATGAAAAATTACACTTCAAATGTGACAAATGTGAACAAAACAAGACACAAAAAAGTAGTTTGTTATCTACATGATTTTACGAGTCTTTTTTTTACAATAATTAATGAGATTAAAATATTCACTATAAAGAGATTTGTTGGAGGGATTACTATCATGTTTCGTTCACAACCAAGGGTTGTTTTTTTTGAGTTAACAGAAGGGTGTAATTTAAAGTGTATTCACTGTAGAGCAACTGCTCAACCTCAGCGTTCTAAAGACGAACTTTCCACAGAAAAAGTTTTTGAAGTTATAGATCAAATCGCTACTTTTGATCATCCTATTTTGATACTTACTGGTGGAGAGCCTTTGTATCGTCCAGACTTTTTTGAAATTGCCAAATATGCTAGTTCAAAGCCAATCACTGTTGCTATGGCATCTAATGGAACCTTAATAACAAAAGAAGTGGCAAAAAAAATCAAGGACGCAGGAATTCATCGGGTAGCGATTAGCTTTGATGGACCAAGTCCTTCTATTCATGATCAATTCCGAGGACTTCCAGGATCTTTTGAAAGAGCTTTAGAAGGGGCTCGTTTAGTAAGAGAAGTTGGGGTAGAGGTCCAATTTAATACAACGATTACAAGACATAATGTGAATGAAATAGAAGCTATGATTGAATTAGGAAATAAGGAAAAAATAAATGCTTTACATTTATTTATGCTAGTTCCTGTAGGTTGTGGGGCGCAAATTACTGAAACCAATATGCTTTCTTCGGATGAATATGAAGAAGTATTAACATGGTTTTATAATCGTTCAAAGGAAGTTGATTTTGAAATCAGGGCTACATGTGCTCCACATTATTATCGAATCATGAGACAAATTGCGAAAGATAAAAAAGAGAGAATTGTTTCAAAATCACATGGAATGTCTGCTATGACAAAAGGATGTTTGGCTGGAACAGGTGTGTTGTTCGTTTCCCATAAGGGTAAAATTCAGCCTTGTGGCTATCTTCCAGTAGAAGCGGGAGATGTAACGAAACAATCTTTAAACGATATATGGAATAATAGTCCTGTTTTTCATAGGCTAAGAGACCAATCGGCTTTAGAAGGAAAGTGTGGATTTTGTGAGTATACGAATGTTTGTGGAGGCTGTAGGGCGAGAGCCTACTATGGCACAGAGGATTTTATGGCACCAGAACCTTACTGTAATTATGAACCGATGGTTTAAATAAAAGGACAGGCAGCCGCCTGTCCTTTTAAGATATAAAAATGTGACAGAAGTCATACCAAAATCCTCATCTTTCCTGTACAATAAGACCAAACAAGTGATGGTATGAGAATAACGGAAATTTCAGAAAGGTAGATTTTAATGTTCGAGTTTCGAAAACCGATACAAATAAAAGAAGCTGTCGAAAGAGTTATGAAATATAGAATAGAAAAAGAAAGCGAATCTATTTCTTTACAGGATTGTGAAGGTAGATATTTAGCAGAGGATGTAATTTCCAGCCACCCTGTGCCGCCTTTTGATAAAGCTCCATATGACGGATATGCCATCCGATCTGAAGACACTAGAAATGCATCCCTTCAAAATCCTGTTAAATTTAAAGTGATTGATCATATAGGTGCTGGTCAGCTTTCTACTAAGACAGTTGGCCAATTTGAGGCAGTTCGTATTATGACTGGTGCACAAATACCGGATGGAGCCGATTGTGTTGCAATGTTTGAAGTAACACAGGATGCTTCCGAAGGCGATTCTCCATTTTTTACGTTAAAGCGAAAGCTAAAAAAAGGGGAAAATGTGGGTCTGAAAGGCAGTGAGACATCTGAAGGAGCTGTATTAGTAAAAAAAGGTTCGCGAATAAATCCTGGTATAAAGGCTCTTTTAGCTACCTTTGGTTACTCCTATATTAAAGTGGCAAGGCAACCAAGAGTGGGGCTTTTTGCTACTGGTACAGAGCTGCTTGATGTAGATGAACCACTGGTTCCGGGCAAAATCAGAAACTCTAATGCACACATGATTTCCGCTCAAATTAAAAGAGCTGGAGGGATCCCGGTCTATCTAGGGAAATTGGTAGATGATTTTGATTTATGTTTCCAAGCTCTTCAAAAAGCAATTGATGATGTAGACTTTTTAATAACAACTGGAGGAGTTTCTGTCGGAGATTATGATCTAATGCCTGAAATCTATGATAAACTAGGAGCTAAGGTATTGTTTAATAAAATAGCGATGAGACCCGGAAGTGTTACAACAGTTGCGGCTTTAGGTAAGAAATTACTGTTTGGCCTTTCGGGTAATCCATCCGCTTGTTATGTGGGTTTTGAACTTTTTTCAAGACCGATTATACAGGCAGCTCAGTATACAGAAAGACCTTTTACACCAAAAATAGAAGCGACTTTAGGGACTGATTTTCCTAAAGCAAATCCTTTTATGAGATTTGTAAGGAGTTATATTGACTTTGAAGATGGTCAAGTCTTTGTTTATCCTGCAGGATTAGATAAATCTGCAGCGGTCACCTCTTTAGCTGATACAAATGCATTAATGATTCTTCCGGGTGGGACAAGAGGCTATGAAAAAGGTGATAAGGTGGATGTGCTTTTGTTAGAGACACTTCAAGGAAGTTCTGTCATTTGGGAATAGTTTCACTTATTTTGTAAAGGAGAGGGGAGAGGGATAACGATGACAAATCACGACTCTTCTGTGGTAGATCGTTTAAATAGACCATTAAAAGATTTGCGTATATCTGTAATAGATCAATGTAATTTTAGATGCACTTATTGTATGCCTGCAGAAATATTTGGAGATGATTATCGTTTTTTACCTGCGAAAGAATTATTGAGCTTTGATGAAATTGTAAGATTGGCCGAAATTTTTTCTAAACTTGGTGTTGAGAAAATCCGCTTAACGGGAGGAGAACCCCTACTTAGAAAAAATTTATCTGAACTCATTTCTAAATTATATGAAATTGAGGGAATTAAGGATATAGCGCTTACTACCAATGGCATTTTTTTACCAAAATATGCTAATGAGTTAAAGGCGGCTGGATTAAGTAGAGTTAACGTTAGCCTTGATGCAATTGAGGATGAAGTTTTTCAATCTATTAATGGCAGAGGTGTGAAAACGAGTCCTGTATTGAAGGGGATTGAAGCTGCTCAAAAGGCAGGACTAAAAGTCAAAGTGAACATGGTTGTGAAAAAAGGATTAAATGAAGACCAGGTTGTACCAATGGCTAAATACTTCCGAGATAAGGACATTGTGCTGCGTTACATTGAATTTATGGATGTCGGTAATTCCAATGGTTGGAATTTAGAATCTGTTGTTACAAAAAAAGAAATTATTGATATGATTAGTAAAGAAATTCCACTTGAGCCAACGGACCCCAATTATTTTGGTGAAGTTGCTTCTAGATACCGTTACCAGGATGGTAAAGGCGAGATTGGCGTTATTTCGTCGGTAACTGATGCATTTTGTGGAAGCTGTACAAGAGCTAGATTGTCCGCAGATGGAAAAATCTATACATGTCTTTTTGCATCGGACGGATATGATGTTCGGCATCTTATGAGAGAAGGAGCTAACGATCACATGATCACTTTAGAAATGATCAAGCTCTGGACAAAGAGAAACGATCGGTATTCAGAGGACCGAGCCAACTCAAAACCGATTAAAAAGAAAAAAATCGAGATGTCTTATATTGGAGGCTAAAATCTAGGCATAGGGAGGTAGAAGAGGGAAGTGAAGACCTTTAAACTTGTTTCTTTAGATATAATCGATGAGAAAGAAGAAGAAATTGTTCAAACTCCATTAGAGTTAATAGATGGATTGATTGTTAACCGAGAGGATGAACAAAATCGCTGGGTGGTCGAAGCCTTTTTATCCAAAGATTATTTGCCCTTGTTTTCTTCTTATATTGAAGATGATGAAAATGTAATGCTCCAGGCAGTGATTACCAAAAAAAGCAATCGTCCTGCTATGGTGTTAGCAAAGGTGATTGAGTACAATGAAATTGGAGATCACATCAATGTTTTATTCATTGGAACATTAATTGACCGTAAACAGGATCAAGTAGAAAAAATGCTAAAACGGCTCATTGATGAGGGTTATCAAGGTGATGAACTTTTTGAAAAATTTAAAGAGCTAACGGCTTACAGTTCCTAAAAAAGGGTTGTCCGCTTTGGGCAACTCTTTTTTGATGCTCAGGTTTTAATAAAAATTATATATGTTTCTTAAGGTGCGAACTTTTGTGAATTAGCAGGAATTTGACGATTCATGCAGAATTTTATACATAGATATAGAAAAACGGGGTCAAGTTGTTGGAAATTAACACTTTACATAATGTGTCAACAGCATTGGAGGAAATGACATGTCACGTTCGATTTCGCTACCTATTGATCAATGGTTATTAGATCATCTTCATGATGCCTTACTATTTGTAGATCATGAGGGAATGATAGTTAAAGCAAATGAAGCTGCCCATTCCCTAATTGGTCATTATGAATTATCTAGACATAGTGTTTTTGATTATTTTGATTTTGAGATTCTTAAAGAGAAGAAGGAATCACATGTACTAATGGAAATACGTGATGGTTCAAAACGATATTTTCAAATTAAGTGTCTACAATTTGAGCAAGACCACTTATATTGTCTACTTCTTCATCCATTATCTGTGCAAGCGAATGTTGAAAAGTTGAAGACCTATATAAAAAAGATTAACTATCCTAGTGAAGGACTAGTATTATTCCATAATGGCCTTATTATAGACTGTGATTCAGCATTTTCAAACATGCTAGGATATGAAGTGCGTGATTTGTTAAAAAAGCCATTATTAGAGTTAATAGACGAGACTTCTTACGCTATAAGTATGGAGGAAGATAAGGATTGTTTTGAACATACATATAACTTAATCGGAAAGACAAAAGATGGGAATATATTACATATTGAAGGAATCGTTTTTCCTTACCCTAACTTTGATGAAAAACTAAAAGTAGCGGTAGTTAGAGATGTGACAGAACGGGTGAATCAAGAGAAAGTTATTGAGTACATCACTTACTATGATGATCTTACTGGATTGCCTAATCGAACCCTTTTTGATCTGACATTGAAAGATGCTATTGAATTTGCAAAAAAACAACAAGAACAAATGGCTGTATATTTTGTTGATGTTGATTACTTTAAGCAGATAAATGATACATTGGGTTACACGGTTGGTGATGATCTTTTAAGGGAATGTACAGAACGATTAAAAAAATTAATCGACGGAAATCAATTTCTTGCTAGAATGAGCGGAGACGAATTTATTATCCTTCAGAGAGAATTAAAAGACATAAAAGAAACAGAAAAATTCGCTGAAAAACTTATTCAGTCTTTCCATACTCCAATTCAAATAGGGGATTATGAAATATTTACGTCCATTAGTATTGGGATAAGCATTTATCCTGAGAATGGTTATGATGCGAATGACTTAATTAAGCATGCGGATTCTGCAATGTATGTTGTGAAAGAAAAAAACAGAAGTCATTATAAACTTTTCGAATCTTCTATTTCAGAAAATTTTAGAGCCCGGTTAACAATGGAAAATGAACTTCGCAGAGCTATGCGCGAAAATCAATTTGAAATTCATTATCAGCCCCAAAAGGAGATTGAATCTGGTCGAGTGGTTGGTTTAGAAGCGCTAATAAGGTGGAACCACCCTGTGCGCGGGTTAGTTTCTCCAGGGAGTTTCATTCCTATTGCTGAAAAAACCGGTCTTATCGTTGAATTAGGCTATTGGGTTTTACGTGAAGCTTGCAGGCAAAACAAGGAATGGCAAAATCAAGGATATGAACCCTTTGTTGTTAGTGTGAATTTGTCAGCAAAGCAATTCCATTCAAAAAATCTGGTTCAAAAGGTAGAAGAGATATTAAAAGAGACGGGATTACATCCCAAGTATTTAGAGTTGGAAATTACCGAAAGTATAGCAATGACAAATGAAGATAAGATTATTTTTACTCTTCAAGGTTTGCGGAAATTAGGAGTTCATGTGTCAATTGATGATTTTGGAACGGGCTACTCTTCTTTAAAATATTTAAGTCAATTTCCGATCAGCAAATTAAAGATTGATAAAGTTTTCATTCATGAGAATAGAGAACGAAATCAAGCTATAATTAAATCGATTATCCATATGTCACATTCTTTAAATATGAAGGTCATTGCTGAGGGTGTCGAAACAGAGGAACAACTCATATTTTTGCAAAAAGAAAAATGTGATGAAATTCAAGGTTTTTATTATAGTAAACCATTACATCCCAAAAATCTGGCCACTTTTTTAAAAATGGCTTAAATGTGAAAGAGGTTCTAGAACATTCTAGAACCTCTTTATTATTTAGGTGTTAATGTCCAATGATTAGATGTTTAACCTTTAGCTGAAGTATGCTGTTCCAACAATGATGAGTAGGATGAATAGAACAACAATTAGGGCAAAGTTGTTTCCATAGCCTGATCCACCATAATATCCGCCGCCATAGCAATAATTAGGGTATCCATATCCAAAGCCCATTAATCTCACCTCCATAAGGTTTACACTATACCTTATGAAAGGGGGAAGAGATTCGTCTATACGTCTGCCCAAAGTTTGTGAAATAATTCAATCTTCCTCATAAGATGTATCAAGGTATGGATGGGAGAACCAACCCTTTCTAAAATGTTCAGCTTCAATATAATGACGGTTTTCCCTTGTATTCCATCCGATATCATTTGTTGGATGAACCCACTCAGGTCCTGACATTACCGAGGGTTCCGTTTCAAGGCTCCAATGGTTTAAGGGGGAATTTGGAGAATCATAATAACTATCTCCAATTACGACACCATGCTCATTTTCAAAAGGCACTTCTAACTCATGGTCAGTACCATTGAAGGAAGGGGCATTGATTTGATGAGGTAATGATGTAACCGTCAAGTGAAAATGAACACTTTTTGCTAAT
>JAWJLM010000028.1 GCA_040191315.1 Bacillaceae bacterium S4-13-56
AATATTTATGCTCAGGTTTTAGAGGTGAATGCTCACGCCCTCTCCCTTATGCTCAAAACCTAGCTGTAATGCTCAAAATATGAGATCCATGCTCATTCTGTAATGTTTATGCGTGAAATCTCAAGGAGGTATGCTCAAGTTGATAACTTTATGCTCAAATTCCACATTCAAAAAATGTGCTTTGCGCAATATTCCCCTCTTATGCTCACTAATAAGAAAAGCGCAAGCGCCCTTGATCATCGACGTAAGGCGGTGAGGCCCACAGGATGTGGGTCACGTAGGCGTTGCCACACGATGTGGCGGTGATCCTCCGAGATATAGGAAACACGGTTCACGAAGTGAATCGATGTTGACTTATCGATGGAGAGGAGGGAACCAACTATAGTCGATAGGGCGCTGGAGCTAGACAAATTTTAAAATTTATTTTATAAAAAAAAGCCTCGAAGCAAGAAACTTCGAGGCTTTTTTTAGTTTAATGAACTTATTTACCGTTAAAACATTTCTGTAGTCAAACTCGTTTAAGTGATTAGTTAACGTTTTGATGTGCTTTAATTTCTAAGATTGGTTCTTCGTTGATGCGTTCTATGTCTGCACCAAGTGAGGCTAATTTTTCAGCAAAGTTGACATAGCCTCGGTCAAGATGTTTTAATTCAGTCACACGAGTGTAGCCATCTGCCACGAGACCTGCTAAAATGAGTGCTGCTCCTGCTCGTAGATCGGTTGCTTGAACCTCTGCACCTTGTAAAGTAGTTGGACCTTCTACGATGCAGCTACGTCCTTCAATTTTTAGCTTCCCGTTCATACGGCGGAATTCCTCCACATGCATGAAACGGTTTTCGAATACCGTTTCAGTAATTACGCTAGTTCCTTCTGCTACGAGCATTAATGCCATCATTTGGGACTGCATATCGGTTGGGAAACCTGGGTGGGGCATTGTTTTAATGTCGACAGCTTTTAGAGTTTCTGGTCCAATGACTCGAATTCCATCTTTTTCCTCGGTCACTTTTACTCCCATTTCTTCAAGCTTTGCAACAAGTGAACGTAAATGTTCCATTTCTGCACCTTGCACAAGTACATTTCCTTTTGTAATTGCAGCTGCGACGATGAAAGTTCCTGCTTCAATACGATCGGGAATAATAGTATGCTCTACCCCGTGAAGTTGGTCAACACCTTCGACACGAATTGTTTCTGTTCCCGCACCGACAATGTGTGCTCCCATTGCATTCAAGTAATTGGCTAAGTCAACAATTTCTGGTTCTTTTGCGCTGTTTTCAATGACAGTCCTGCCTTCAGCCATTGCTGCAGCCATCATAATGTTTTCTGTTGCACCAACACTAGGCACATCTAAATAAATACGGGCACCTTTAAGGCGTCCTTCTACATGTGCTTCAATAAAACCATTTCCAACGTGTACTTTTGCGCCCATAGCTTCAAAACCCTTCAGATGTTGATCGATAGGGCGAGAACCTATAGCACACCCGCCTGGAAGTGCTACTTTTGCATGACCGTAACGTGCCAACAATGGACCCATTACGAGTACAGATGCTCTCATTTTGCGAACATATTCAAATGGTGCTTCTGTTTTTAAAGGTTGTGAGGCATCAATGATTACATCGTTTCCGTTAATTTCAACCTTCGCATTCATATATTTTAGCACTTCACTAATCGTTGAAACATCAGCTAGAGCGGGTACTTCGTGAATAATACTCTTACCTTCGCTTGCAATTATACTAGCTGCGATGACAGGCAGTACGGCATTCTTAGCACCTTCTACCTTAACGCTACCGTTCAGCTGCCTCCCACCATTTACGATGATTTTTTCCAAGGTCATTCCCCTCCGCGTCCAATTTCTCTATATTAATATTCAGAAGTTATGATTGGTGTTCCTATTGTTATGGTTGTCCCTGAGCCCAAACCTGATCTGAGGCCAAATTGAACATTCATTGAGTCCTTGTCCGAAATCGGAATCGCGGCATTCCATTTGGGTGTGTAGCCAGAAACTGCGACAAAATCTTTTTCTTCCAATTCTTCAAGCTTCTCAACTTCCATTTTTTCAAGGTATTTTTCTAGCAATAAAACACTTCTTATGTTACCATCACCTGTTAGTCGAATACAAGTGAAATTTGTGGAATTTTCTTGAAAGAACAGATGCTTAGCTTTATTAAAAATTGGATAAAATTCTCCCTTCACTTCATGATCCCACTGACTTCCCACTACGTTGTAAAAAAGCTCCGTTACATTAGACCCGTCAATAGATTCGACAATGGTAAATTCTTCTGTAAATTGGCTATGCTTTTTCTTATAGGACCATACTTTTGATGAATGACCTTCCCGTACAGTGGGGTTGGCATGCTGTGTATAGGAAAGAATTTGCTTTCGTACGCGTTCCTTTTGAGAAAGTGGTACTTCTTCTCTTAGCGTCACCTTCCAACTATCTAATTCAACATTATTTTCCCCTTGAAAAAAATCAATGTTATCTTCAAGCTCCGGAATTTTTCCAGCACCTTGGATCATCGGACTTCCATTTATCACAATCATGACGATTAAAATAACCATTGTAATGACCTTAGTTCTCATATTTTTCTCTCCCCTGTTCTTGATTGTTAACAGTATCAACAGGAGAAACATAAGGTATACCTTATGTTTGTCGTCACTTTCCGACAAAATGTAATAAATGAAAATCCGGCGATAGGAAGATGTTTAAAAGAGATTCACCAATTGCTGTGACCATACAAGAAAATCCAAAAAGAATCGACTGACTGTCGTTCCTATTGTGATAGTCACAAAGATGAGAAATAACCGCGCTTCAAATACCTTGCTTTTTTTAAATATTCCTTCAAACCTGATCTCCTGAAGCAGCCTCCAGGTAATAATAATAAAGACGATATGAGACACCATACTAATAAGTCCTTGTACTGCAATAGACTGCATCATCTTCCGACACCCTTTCCCAAATTATTGCCCAGGAAATCTTTTTTCGACAGGTTTTCCTAGGGTATTTCGACAGATCATTCGGTCTAGTCAAGTGCCCTTGTTCAATCCACGAAAAATCTATTCCCTTTATTCACATAGTAAAACATTGCCATGCTCTCGATATAATGTCAATGGAAAAGGTTGAAAGATGGGTATGACTTTATTTTATTACAACAATGTTAGGGCATACCTGCTAATTGTTGGCTTAAGCGGGCTCTTGCCTCGATGGATATTAATGCAATTACTCATATTTTCGTAAGGGAAATGTGTTTTGTGGGTGTAGACATGCGGAGAATTTAGTTTGATGTGAAAAACTTAACTTAGGGTTCGTTGTTTGGGAGGTTAAAGAAATGAATAAAGTAACTTTTTGTGTTTTGTTTATGCTCAAAAGAATGCTTTAATGCTCAACTATTTAGGACTTGGCGCAGAATATATAGCTTATGCGTAGGTTTTTAAGGAGCTATGCTCAAAAATGATTGTTTTATGCTCGGGTTTTTAACTACTATGCGCGATTAAATACTTATTAGAGTAACTTTAAGTGTTTATGCTCATTCTATAGAGCTAATGCGCTTCTTTGTATAATTTATGCTCAACTTTGTGAATTTTAAGCTCAGATTTTTAGACACTTAGCGTAATATGTAATTCTTTCGCTCAAGAAAAGGAGCAAATGCTCAAAATGCGCGCCATCAAGGATCCCCCAATCTAAAAACCCCCCTGCGCAAGCAGGGGGGCACCTAACAAATACAAATATTGTGTTTAACCCAATACTCCCATCAAAACTTCGGCTGCGTTAAGATCTCCGAAAATGCTGAATGCAAGGTCTGGGAAGATACCTAACACAAGTGTTCCAGCAGCACAGATAATCATAGCGATCAACAATGGTGCTGGGATTTTGATTTTAGAGTAACTAGATGCTGGACGTGAGAACATTTGGGTCATGATACCGAAATAGTAGAAGTAAGATATTACTGTCGTAGCCATCATGACACCGGCAAGTACATAGTGAGGCTCAGCTCCGTATAATGCACCAAGGAAAATGTTCAGTTTTCCAATAAAGCCAGCCGTTCCAGGAATTCCAGCTAGGGATACCAAGAAAACGGTCATTACTATTGCTAACAATGGAGAGCGATAAAACAAACCAGAGAAAATGGTGAGATCCTCAGATTTACTTTTTTCAATCATCAATTGGATGACTGTGAATGCTCCCAGGTTCATGAACAAGTAAGCAACAAGGTAGAACCAAGTACTTTCGAAAATCATTGGTGTTAGTGCTGTAAAGCCAACTAGTGGGACTAAAAGGTATCCCGCATGGGCAATACTAGAATAAGCGAAAAGTCGCTTTATATTGCGTTGGCGAAGTGCAACGGTGTTACCAATAATCATCGTGATTCCAGCCAATACTGAGATGAAAATCATTAAGGATTGAATAATGGAAGTGTTCATCTCAAGGCCTGGTGTTGTTGTAAAGATCGTTACGAATAGACGGATGATTAACGTAAATCCAGCGGCCTTCGAAACAACACTTAAAAAGGCAGTAACTGGTGTTGGTGCCCCTTCGTACACATCTGGTGCCCACATATGGAACGGTGCAGATGAAATTTTGAAGGCTAACCCAACAAAAGTAATGATAAACGCTAATGCCACTAAGGCATGTGATTGAGAATCTGCAGAAATTGTTTGCAGTTGTTGCGCAATCGTTACAAGCTTTGTGCTTCCTGTAAGGCCGTATATATAACTTAAACCGAATAAAGTAATTGCTGTGGAGATTCCACCCATGACTACATATTTCATGGCAGCTTCATTCGACTTCAATGAATTTTTCTTCAAACCTGCCAAAATGTAAGACGAGATAGTAAGTAGCTCAAGTCCTACGAAAAGAGTGATGATGTCGGCACTAGAAGCCATCATCATAGCACCTAATAGGGCTGTTAATAGTAAGTAGTAAAATTCACCGCGATAAACACTTAGTTTGCCTTCTTTTTCATATGGAATGGCAAGAAGAAAGACAATGAGTGTTCCAACAAGCAAGATGAGCTTAAAGGCTTTCGAGAACCCATCCAATCGATACGTATCAAACAGTATTTCTGTAAACCCGTGGTCCAATTGTCCAACTAAGAAAGCTAGAGCCACAATGATTCCAGCAATCGCAATCCATCCAAATGGTCGGCGATCCACCTTTTTACTCATAAATAGATCGGCAATAGAGAGGATGGTAGCAACGATTAGGATCGTGAATTCAGGTGCCATGATGCTCCATTCAAAACTGAGTAGTGTATCTAGATCCATAACCTTACCCCCCTATTCCTTGTAGTATAGTTTCCAGAGTGAGCTGAAGCGTGTCAGTCAGCACTGTCGGATAAACACCGATTAAGATAATGAAAGCCAGTAGAGCAATAACCGGAATCAACTCTAGACCTTTAACATCCTGTAATCCTTCCAGTGCTTTTTCCGTACGGCCAAAAGTCACTCCTAGAACGGCACGAAGCAGATAAACAGCTGTTAAGATTATACCTAAAGTTCCGATGGCTGCTAGAATTGGCATTTCTTCAAATAGTCCAAGGAAGGCCATGAATTCGGAAACGAATCCACTCATTCCTGGAAGTCCAAGAGATGCCATAGCTGTTGCCAATAGGAAACCTGCTGTCAATGGCATTGCTTTTGCAAGACCACCAAGGTTGTCGATAATCGTGGTTCCTGTCCGTTCGTGTAGAATACCAACGAGCAAGAACAGTAACGCAGCGATTAACCCGTGGGAGATGGTTTGGAAAATCGCACCTTGTACTCCCGCTTCATTCATCGCGGCAACACCGAGTAGAACAATCCCCATATGGGATACACTGGAATAAGCAAAAACATGTTTTAATTCTGTTTGTACTAGAGCAAGGAAGGCTCCATACAAAAGATTAACTAATCCTAAAATCGCAACAAGCACTGATATTTTTTCAAATTGGGCTGGGAACATTCCCAAACCGAATCTGATTAAACCGTAGGCGCCGATTTTTAAAAGGATACCAGCGTGAATCATAACCACTGCAGTTGGTGCATTCACGTGAACTCGAACCATCCATGTGTGTAACGGGATGATTGGAAGTTTTACACCAAAGGCAATTAATAAAGCAATCAATATACCCATTTTAAAATCTTCACTAATCGCTGGATGGTCCATGCTCATGATACTTGTTAAAGCGTCGATATTAGTTGTCCCAGTCTTTGCAAGCAACGTTGAGAAGACAATCAACAAAATCGCTGAACCAATTCCGTTATAGATTAAGTAGCTGTAAGCTGCTTTTTCTCTTTCCACAAAGCCCCATTTTCCAATCAGGAAAAACATAGGGATAAGTGTGAGTTCAAAGAAAACAAAGAACAAAATTAAGTTTTCAGATGTGAAAACACCTAACATTCCAAGTTCGAGAAGGAGGAAGAATATGTAGTAAGACTTCCATTCCTTTTTGATTTGGAAGGTTGCAGCAAGAGCTGAAAGAGTTGAAACGATTGTGGTTAGAAGAACTAGAAGTAAGGCAAATCCTCCAACCCCAAGTTCATATTTAATTTCAAACGCTCCTCCACCGAAGAAGATCCAATCACGAGTTTCTGCTAGATTGGTACCTCCCTGATAGAGGCTATAGACGATAAATGAAACGACTAATGGAACAATGGTTGCGAGCGTTCCAACGGTTTTAAGCACTGTTTTTTGATCCTTAGGAATGAAAGCAAGGACCAACATCCCGATGATTGGGGAGAATACCAATAACGTAAGCCAGCTCATTTTAGAAATACCCCCCTTTAATTGCAAGGAGTAGCACCAGAATGGCCAGGCCTAAGAAGGCAACTGCACCATAGGTCTGAACTTGACCACTTTGGATACGTGCTCCTATTCTTCCGATTCCCTTTGTAATGGATGCTACCAATGCTACGAGAACCTCCACAATATAGGTTTCAACGAATTGAATGAAATAACCAAACGTGCGAGCACCAAATACAATCGTATGGTGATAGAGTTCATCAATCCAATATTTATTGTAAAGGAGTGAATAAACGCCAGGTACTGCACCTGAAATCGCATCGCGCCGAATGGATCCTTTATAATACATAAGATACGCAAAATAAATTCCTGCTAATGATACCAAAGTTGCTACTAAAGTAATCCAAATTGGACTACCGTGATCCTCTAGATGAAGGAATACATTCCCCTCCACTAACCAATCTCCTAGGATCGTTGCAAATGGTGTATTGATAAATCCTGCCACAACAGCAAGTACACCAAGAACCACCATAGGGAAAGTCATGCTCTTAGGTGATTCTTGGACATCTTCCACTTCATGTCGTGGTTTTCCAATGAACACCATAAAGAAGAGACGGAACATATAAAATGCGGTAAAGAAAGCTGCAATGACCGCTATCCAGAAGACGAAAAAGCGTCCGTCGTTCCAAGTAGATACAAGAATTTCTTCCTTACTGAAAAATCCAGAGAATAGTGGGAATCCACTAATCGCTAACGTACCAATCAAAAAGAGTGGTGCAGTAAATTTAAGTTTTTTCCATAATCCGCCCATTTTTTCAATATCCTGCGTATGAACTGCATGGATGACACTTCCTGCTGCCAAGAACAAAAGTGCTTTAAAGAAAGCGTGCGTCATAAGGTGGAATACACCTGCGACATAACCTGCTGCACCTAGGGCAAGCATCATATATCCTAGCTGTGAGACTGTGGAGTAAGCAAGCACTCGCTTGATATCTTTTTGCACCAAGCCGATGGAAGCAGCAAAGATGGCGGTAAAGGCACCGACTACAGCGACAACTGTCATTGCTGTATCGCTTGCTTCAAACAATGGGAACATGGTGGCTACAAGGTAAACCCCGGCAGCTACCATTGTTGCAGCGTGGATTAAGGCCGAAACTGGTGTTGGACCTTCCATCGCATCTGGTAGCCAAGTGTGTAGTGGAAATTGACCTGATTTCCCCATGGCCCCTACAAAAATTAGGATAGCTGTTAACGTGATCCATCCTTCACTAATCTCACCATTTTGAACAGCAGAGAATATTCCAGCAAATTCTAATGTGCCAGCTTGCCAGAATAATAGAATCATTCCGATTAAGAGGCCCACATCCCCAATACGGGTAACAATAAATGCTTTCTTAGCTGCTTGCTTTGCTTCTTCCTTATTAAAATAAAATCCGATTAATAGGAAGGAACCTAGACCTACCAACTCCCAGAACATATAGAGTTGTAATAGATTCGGTGAAAGCACAAGAGCTAACATAGCGAATGTAAATAATCCCAGATAGGCATAAAATACTGAAAGACGTTCCTCATCATGCATGTATCCTTTTGAATACACATGAACAAGGAAGCTTACTAGTGTAACAATCAGTAACATTAAAGCATTTAATGGGTTAACCACCCATCCGATAGTAAATTCAATTGACCCGATGGTAAGCCAGGACATTTCAGTGGTGCTATTTCCGTTTGCGAGTTGATCAAAAAGCACAAAAAGTGCAAGCAGAAAGGAAAGTCCAGTCGTACCGATCCCTATGTAACTACTTTTTTCTTTTAGTTGTTTTCCAAAAAGGAGCAATAAAAGAAAGGACAGTAGCGGGAGTAACGGGATTAACCACGCATTTTCCATCATCCTATCACAATTCCCTTCTGTACAAGCTAGTTTTTCATCGTATCCATTTCATCAATTTGTACGGTAGAACGATTACGGTATAGGGCGATTAATATCGCTAATCCTACAGCAGCTTCAGCGGCTGCAACAGTGATCGTGAATAAAGAAAAGATCTGTCCCGTAATGCTCGGGTTCATGCCGTACTTTGAGAATGCTACTAGATTAATATTGACGGCGTTTAGCATTAGCTCAATAGAGATGAGGACAATGACGGTGTTACGCTTTGTCAGCGCTCCGAATAACCCGATACAGAACAGAATTAACGCTAGAATCAGATAGACGTTAATCGGTAAAGAACTCATGATTTCGCCTCCTCTTCATCGTCATCGCGTTTTGCTAATACGATCGCTCCAATGAGAGCTACAAGAAGCACAACAGACATTAACTCAAACGGGATGATATAGCGCGAGTATAGGGCAACCCCGATTTGTTTCGTATTTTCAATATGAAGATCGGTAGCCTGTTCTCCAAAATTTACGCCACTAATCGCGGAGTACATCACCGCAAAGAAGATAATCACACTAGCCGCTACAACCAAGGATCTAAATTTACTAGGACTAGTTTGTTGTGTGTCATTATGTCTTGTAAGCATTATTCCAAAAGCCATGATGATCGTAATAGCTCCCGAATAGATCAGGACCTGAACAACGGCAACAAATTCTGCGGAAAGCAGAACGTAGAGGCCCGCAATGCTGAGAAACGTTAGGACAATTGCTAAGAGCATGTGAACGACCTTCGAAAGGTTGATCATTAAAATCCCGCCGAGGATTGCGAGCATCGCTAGGATAAGAAACGCAACTAATTCCCCGTTCATGCTTTATTCTCCTTCCGAATGCTCTCGTCGTTTTCATCGAGCCATTCCAAATTTTTAAACAACATATCACGAGAATATTCTGCAAGCTCAAAGTTGTTTGTCATAATAATTGCTTCGGTTGGACAAACCTCCGTACATAAATCACATAAGATACAGATTTCAAAGTTAATATCATACGTATCGATGATCTTCCCTTTTTTGTTTGGATCTGGATGTTTTTTCCCTACAAGATCAATACAGTCAGTTGGACAAATGTTCACACATTGATTACAAACAATACACTTTTCCGGGTAAAACTTTTGAATTCCACGAAACCTATCTGGAAGTGGTAATGGTTCATCCGGATAAGAATAACTCATCTTTTCTTTTGTCATATTGTTAAGGGTATATTTCAAGCCTTTTAGTAAACCAAGCATTTTTCCACCACCCTTTGTTTTGGTCATCTAGCTGTTGGTGCTTCCCGGTTTTGGAAGACCACTTATGGAGTCTAACAATGTCTAGATCTAGAATCCTATCAACTAGAGTTGGTTCCTTTATATCACTCGATTGGAGTCCACCGCCTTACGTCGATAAACAGGATTCTTCCGCTTTTCTTTTAAAAAAATAGTTCTTTTAGAATCGCGGTTAAGAAGATATTTGCTAAAGCAATTGGAAGTAGGACTTTCCATCCAAATTCCATGAGCTGATCTCCTCGAACACGCGGAAATGTACTTCTAAACCACATGAAAATAAAGACAATGACTATAAACTTAATGGAGAACCAGAACGGATCTGGTATAAACCCTAATCCTGGGATTGGATTCCATCCTCCTAAGAAAAGCACGGTAATTAGTGCACTCATCGCAAATAAGTAAACATATTCCGATAACATGAAAAATGCAAAACGGAAACCAGAATACTCAACATGATAACCTGCAACAAGCTCCGATTCAGCTTCTGGTAAGTCAAATGGTGTTCTGTTTAATTCAGCCGTTGCAGCAATGAAAAACACTATGAATGCAATCGGTTGGATAAAAATAAACGCAATGTTTTCTTGTGCTTCCACGATTGTTGTAAGGTTTAAGCTACCAGATAGCAAGACAATTCCTACCACTGACATAACGAGCGGGATTTCATAAGAAATCATCTGGGCTGCTGCACGCATTCCCCCAATGAGGGAGTATTTGTTGTTGGATGCCCATCCGGCTGTCAAAACCCCAAGTGTTGTTACCCCAGAAACAGCGATGTAGTAGAGTAACCCTACTCCAATATCTGAAAACTGGACCGCTTCTGTGAATGGAATAACAGCAACCACCATGAACGATGGAACAAATGCAATCACAGGAGCAATAATAAATAATGGTTTATCTGCTTTGGCTGGAAAAATATCTTCCTTCAATAATAGCTTTAAAATATCGGCTACTGATTGAAGAAGTCCAAATTTTCCTCCTACACGGTTAGGACCATGTCTAAGCTGCATGTAGCCCATGACTTTACGCTCAGCTAGGATGGCATAAGCCACAAAGCCTAAAATCGTTATGAGGAGCACTGTTGACATTAGGAAGAAGAATCCGAAAGTCCCCCATCCTGGTTGAGTGGAAAACATCTCTTGCATATAGGTCATTATCCATCCACCTCCCCAAGGACGATATCTACTCCTCCAAGAATGGTAATTAAGTTTGCCATGTTTTCTCCCTCTAATAACTTCGGAAGAATTTGAAGGTTATAGAATGATGGTCTTCTAAACTTTAAGCGATATGGTTCTTTTTTACCGTCACTCGCAATATAAACACCAATTTCACCACGGGGAGCCTCGATATGAACGTACGTCTCGCCCTTTGGTGCCTTTATGATTTTAGGAACTTTGGCTAAAATTGGTCCTTCAGATGGGAATTGTTCACAAGCTTGCTCGATAATCTTTAAGGACTCTTCCATTTCCTCAAAGCGGACTTGGTAACGTGCCCATGCATCTCCGCCATCTTGGGTAACCGTTTTGAAATCAAAGCGGTCATAGATGGAATATGGTTCATTTTTACGAAGATCCCAATCTACACCTGTACAACGAAGATTTGCTCCACTCAATGAATATTGAAGGGCATCTTCTTTTGTATATTTTCCTACACCTTTCACACGATTTAGGAAAATTTCATTCCCGGTAACAAGCTCATGGTAACCTTCTATTTGTTGTCTCATGTATGGAACGAAGTCTTTTACTTTGTCGATCCAACCTTCTGGAGCATCCCATTTCACTCCTCCTACTCGCATGTAGTTGAATGTGAGACGTCCTCCTGAAAGTTCATTTAATAGATTGATAATGATCTCACGTTCTCTGAAGGCAAAAAGAAATGGGCTGGTAGCACCTAAGTCGAGTAAGTATGTACCAAACCAAACTAGGTGGCTAGCCACACGCCCTAACTCCATGGCTAAAATTCGTAAATATTCGGCACGATCTGGGATTTCTAAATCCATCATCGTTTCTACCGCATGACAAAGTACATAGTTGTTTGTCATCGCAGCCAAATAATCCAATCGGTCTGTATAAGGAATAATTTGTGTGTACTGCAGGTTTTCTGCTAGTTTTTCGGTTCCTCGGTGTAAATAACCGATGACTGGTGTGGCCTCTTTAATTATCTCCCCATCTACTTTTATAACTAGACGGAAAACTCCATGCGTACTTGGATGCTGAGGTCCAACGTTTAACAACATTTCTTCTGTTCGTAACATGACCTACACCTCCACATCGTGTGGTTCGTAGTCTTTTCTGAGTGGGTGACCAATCCAATCCTCTCCTAGCATAATTCGTTTTAAGTCCGGATGGTTCTTGAAACGAATACCAAGGAGATCATACGCTTCACTTTCTGGCCAGTTAGCTCCCTGCCAAAGTGGAACGAGTGATTCGATTTCAGGTTGATCCCGATCAATTGAGACTTTTAATGCCACTGATTGCTGATTTTTATAGGAATACAAATGCACATAAACTTCCATATGAGTTTGAAAGTCTGTTCCATGAATTTCTGATAAATAGTCAAAACCAAGCTGCTCATTATACTTCAAAAATTCAGCGACTTTGAAGTATGTATCACTCTTTGCTACGAGTGTTGGTACATCCTTAGATAGCCGGTTAATATAGGAATCTTCTAAAACGTCCTCCCCAAGATTCTCAGCTATCACCTTGAGATATTTATCCAGTATTGGTTGATTTGGAGATGGCTTTTGTTCTTCAACCGATTCATCCTTTGCGGAAGCTCCACCACCAGCGTTTGCTTTTGCTGCTGCGGATGCTTTCGCCTTGGCAATAGCTGCAGCTTTTGCCTTCGCTTTTTCATCATCTGGCGCATCTGATCCCGCGGCTTTTCCTTTTGCTGCTGCGGCTGCTTTTGCCTTGGCTGCGGCTGCAGCTTTCGCCTTCGCTTTTTCATCATCTGGCGCATCTGATCCCGCGGCTCTTCCTTTTGCTGCTGCGGCTGCTTTCGCCTTAGCTGCGGCTGCAGCCTTTGCTTTTGCGGCTGCGACCGCTTTCGCCTTTTCATCATCTGGCGCATCTGATCCCGTGGCTGCGGCTGCTTTCGCCTTAGCTGCGGCTGCAGCCTTTGCTTTTGCGGCTGCGACCGCTTTCGCCTTTTCATCAGCGGAAGCTGCAGGCTTTTCTTCTTTTGACTCTTCTTTTGATTCTGCGGGGGCTGAATCATTGCCCTCTGACGCGTTCTTCTTAGCTTCTGCTCGCGCTTTCGCTGCGGCAGCAGCTTTTGCTTTCGCCTCAGCGGCCGCTTTCGCCTTTTCATCAGCGGAAGCTGCAGGCTTTTCTTCTTTTGACTCTTCTTTTGATTCTGCGGGGGCTGAATCATTGCCCTCTGACGCGTTCTTCTTAGCTTCTGCTCGCGCTTTCGCTGCGGCAGCAGCTTTTGCTTTCGCCTCAGCGGCCGCTTTCTTTTTTTCTAACTCTTTATCCTCACTCACTGATTACTCACCCGCTTTCCTGTTTTAGCTTCATAGCGGATTTTTTCCTGTAGCTTATTAATTCCATAAATAAGTGCAGCTGGATTGGGCGGACAACCGGGAATATAGACATCCACCGGCACGATTTGATCGACACCTTTAACGACTGAGTATGATTTTACGTATGGGCCACCAGCAGTTGCACAAGAACCCATGGCGATTACCCATTTCGGCTCTGGCATTTGGTCATACAAGCGTCGTACAATGGGAGCCATTTTTTTTGTTACAGTACCAGAAACGATCATAACATCGGATTGACGAGGCGATGTACGGAAAAAGGATCCGAAGCGGTCAAGGTCATAATGTGAAGACCCAACCCCCATCATTTCAATGGCACAACAAGCTAGGCCGAAAGTCATCGGCCATAAAGAATTACTACGAGCCCATCCTTTTACCTGATCAAGAGTAGCCACAAAGACGTTACGCTCAAGCTCCGCCTTTTCTTCTGGTGTGAAATTCTCAAGATTTAATTCCATTCTAGCACCTTCTTTTTCCAAGCATAGATTAATCCTAGTAGTAGCATCGCCACAAAGATGAGCATCTCAATTAGTGCAAAAATACCAAGTTTATCGTAGGCAACTGCCCATGGATAAAGGAACACTGTTTCAACATCAAAAATAACGAACATTAGGGCAAATATATAATAACGTACGTTAAACTGAACTCTTGCATCTCCTGATGGCTCTATCCCACTCTCATACGTTACCTTCTTTGCTGCCGATGGTTTGTGAGGGCGTAAAAAACGCCCGAGTGTTAACGCCACTATCGGAAGCAATATTCCTAATGTCAGGAAAACGAAAACCACAATATAGCTATTTTGATAGACGTGGAGTCCTTCCATTTCCCTCCCCCTCCGTGCGTAAATTTTTTTTTGCTTTGATATCGCTATCATTATATCAAACTCATTTTTAGGTGTCGATAAAACCTACTAGATTGTCCACCCAAATATTCATGTCATAACCCATATTATCTAAAATACTTTGAAAATACCATGACAAACGTGGTTGCATAATAAGGGAAAACAACGTATAATAATAAGTTTTTAATCGTTAGTACTGTTACAAAATCTGTATTAATTTTGACGGACTTATAAGCGTTTTATATTTCACAACGTTTCCATTTTTCAAAACTACTTTATTTCAATAAAGTAAAATGAGACTTCCGTCAGTGGACGTCCCCCACAGATGATTGGCGCCCAAGAAGAAATTACCTAGAGATCCTTGTATCAATCGGACATTCACGAGTAGTTTTCTCCCGCCTAATCTTTTCGTTTCCCTTAAGACTTGAGGTAAGGGTATTACTCCCATGAAAATAAAAAATAAATTTTTTCATCCTCGTTGGAAAAACTTGCTTCATGGTTGGTTGCCCGTTCCTCCGGATAAATTTTTGGTTTAAAAATCTTTTTATAATTGATCTCTTTTCTGTTGTAATACAGTCTTTTTAAAAATTTATATTTAAAGTAGTTTTTCTTTGTTTTTTGAATACAATTTCACATAGTATAAGACTTTATTGTTCACAAATTGTTCATTTATTAATTTAGTAAAAATGTAATATTTATTTGAATAGTAATATTTACTTTCATTAGATAATTTAGGTGGGAGGTATAGATTAACTTAGTTTTTCCTGGATTGTTAAATTTTCCATCCTTGTTTCTGTAGCTTGCTTCATGTTTCATGCGGGATAAAACTTCCCTAAGAATCCACAATAACGAGAGCACATTAACTATAACACTTCCAGAGTACCCGTAGATTAAAAATTAATTTAATCATTTCCATAAGGAAAAGCGCAAGTGCCCCTCGAAATTAGAAAAGCGCAAGCGCCCTTGATCATCGACGTAAGGCATCGATAAAGGATCGTCGGCTAAAACCGTCACATCGTGTGGTGACCTACATCCTCGAAAAAGCACGCTTTTTCTTCGTGCGAAGTAGTTCATTGTAGCTTTCCTGTCCTGTAGGCCCAAAGGAAACACGGTTCACGAGGGCTCGCATCCTGCGAGTCAGTTCGGTGTTGCGACAAATGTTTTCGGTGGGCCGAGTAATCGGATAACCGAACCTCCTTCATCGATGTTGACTTATCGATGGAGAGGAGGGAACCGACTCTAGTCGATAGGGCGCTTGCGCTAGACAAATTTTATACTTTCTCATCTTGAAAAAAACAAAGGCAACCTCGGTAAGAGATTGCCTTTCTTCCATTTAATATTATCGCTGTCCTGCGACATTTAGTCGGTTGATGGCACGACGGAGTGCATATTCGGCGCGCTTGAAGTCAATGTCGTCTTGCTTCACTTGGAGACGACGCTCGGCGCGTTCTTTTGCACGACGAGCACGTTCGATGTCAATATCTGAAGGTTTTTCTGCAGACTGCGCAAGGATGGTAACCTTATCTGGGCGAACCTCAAGGAACCCTCCGCTAACGGCAACTAGATCTGTATTGCCTTCCTTTTTCAATCGAACTGCACCAACAGTCAATGGGGCGACGAGCGGGATATGACCTGGCAGAATACCAAGCTCCCCACTTTCAGCCTTCGCACTCACCATTTCATATACATCATCTAAGACCGGGCCATCAGGAGTGACAACACTCACAGCTAGTGTTTTCAAAGTTACCCCTCCTTGGGCTAATGGGGGAAGTCAACAGGTTTGACCTAGTCAAAATTTAAACTCAACATCAAACCTTGACCGAGGTACCTTTCCCCTTATTCCATAGATTTTGCTTTTTCTATTACTTCTTCGATGCGTCCTACGAGGCGGAATGCGTCTTCTGGAAGGTCGTCGTATTTACCCTCAAGGATTTCTTTAAATCCACGGACAGTTTCTTTTACAGGAACATAGGACCCTGGTTGGCCTGTAAACTGCTCGGCAACGTGGAAGTTTTGAGATAGGAAGAACTGGATACGACGGGCACGTGCTACAGTTAGCTTGTCCTCATCAGAAAGTTCGTCCATACCTAGTATTGCAATAATATCTTGAAGCTCACGGTAGCGTTGAAGTGTACGTTGAACTTCACGAGCTACGTTGTAATGCTCTTCCCCAACGATTGCTGGGTCAAGAGCGCGAGAAGTAGATGCTAGTGGGTCCACCGCTGGATAAATTCCTTGCTCAGAAAGCTTACGCTCAAGGTTAGTTGTTGCATCTAAGTGAGCAAATGTTGTTGCTGGTGCTGGGTCTGTATAGTCATCGGCTGGAACGTAGATCGCCTGGATTGACGTAACAGATCCTTTATCAGTTGATGTGATACGCTCTTGTAACTGACCCATTTCTGTTGCAAGTGTTGGTTGGTAACCTACCGCAGATGGCATACGACCAAGTAGGGCAGATACCTCAGAACCTGCTTGTGTAAAACGGAAGATGTTATCGATAAAGAATAACACGTCTTGTCCTTGCTCGTCTCGGAAATATTCCGCCATGGTCAAACCAGTTAGGGCTACACGCTGACGAGCACCTGGTGGTTCGTTCATCTGACCGAATACCATCGCTGTCTTTGCAATAACTCCAGAGTCTTTCATTTCATAGTAAAGGTCATTACCTTCACGAGTACGCTCTCCAACTCCAGCGAATACGGAAATACCACCGTGCTCCTGAGCGATGTTGTTGATTAGCTCCTGGATTAATACCGTTTTACCTACACCGGCTCCACCGAATAGACCGATCTTACCTCCCTTGATGTAAGGGGCAAGTAAGTCTACAACTTTAATTCCAGTTTCCAAAATTTCAGTTTCGGTTGCTAGGTTTTCAAACTTTGGAGCTTCGCGGTGAATTGGATCACGACGAATTCCTTCTGATAGTGGCTCATCAAGGTCAATTTTTTCTCCAAGAACGTTAAAAACTCGACCAAGAGTAATGTCACCAACAGGTACAGAAATAGGAGCTCCTGTGTCTATTACTTCCATATCACGTTTAACTCCATCAGTAGAAGACATCGCAACAGTACGAACAGTGTCATCTCCTAAATGAAGAGCAACTTCAAGTGTAAGGTCAATGCTTACATCGGATTCATTTTCTGCTGTATAACGAATTTGCAGCGCGTTATAGAGTTCAGGTAGTTGCCCACGCTCGAATCGCACGTCAACTACTGGTCCCATAACCTGAGTTACGCGTCCTTTAATCATCGACTTTCCCTCCTAACTTTCTCCTAATTATTCAAGGGCAGCGGCTCCACCGACGATCTCGGTGATTTCCTGAGTAATTGCTGCTTGACGTGCACGGTTATAAGACAATGTAAGGGAACCAATGAGTTCATCTGCATTATCTGTTGCACTTCTCATGGCTGTCATTCGTGAGGCGTGTTCACTAGCTTTTCCATCGAGAAGGGCACCGTAAATTAGGCTTTCAGCGTATTGTGGAAGCAAGACTTCCAATATTTCTTGTTCATTTGGTTCATATTCGTAGGTTATTGGCTCTGTACCTTTAGATTCAAGATCTGTAATTGGCAATAGCTTATCCTCTGTTACTTCGTTCGAAATCGCACTTACATAGTGATTATAATAGACATATAGTTCATCGATTTGTTCGTTAGTATAGAGGTCTACTGTTCGACTTGTAATATCTTTTATTTCTGCGAATTCTGGCTGATCTGCTATACCGACAATTTCCATTTCCACTGGCATATTGCGTTTTTTGAAAAAGTCACGCCCCACACGTCCAATGGCAATGATCATATATTCATCGGTAGATTTATGTCGTTTCTTTATAGTCTGAAAAACCGTTCGTAAAATGCTACTATTGTATGCCCCAGCTAATCCACGATCTGAGGTAATGACAAGATAACCTGTCTTTTTCACAGGGCGGGAAGAGAGCATTGGATGATCTACATCCACACTACCCGATGCCACACTTTCTACTACTTCTTGGATCTTTTTCATATAAGGGACAAAGGATTTCGCATTTTGTTCCGCACGATTTAGTTTCGAAGCCGATACCATTTGCATAGCCTTGGTAATTTGCTTCGTCTTTTTCGTAGAGGAAATCCGGTTCTTAATATCTCTTAGAGATGCCACGCCTTCTCACCGTCCTTTCTTCCGGTTTTAGAAGATGTTGCCCACAGGGACAAAACTTATTCAGAGATTACAAAAGTCTTTTTAAATGCTGCAATTGCGCTCTTGAACGCTTCCTCATCCGGAAGGTTTCCAGTTTCACGAATGGAAGACAGTAAATCTGAATGATTTTTTTCAAGATAATTATACATTTCTGATTCGAACCGTAGTACATCTTGAACTGGAATATCATCTATCATACCTTTGGTTAAGGCAAATAGAATTGCAACTTGCTTTTCAACCGCTAGCGGCTGATGTAAGCCTTGCTTTAATACCTCTACGGTACGCGCCCCACGGTTTAGTTTTGCTTGTGTTGCTTTATCTAAGTCAGAGCCGAATTGCGAGAATGCTTCAAGCTCGCGGTAAGATGCAAGGTCTAGACGTAACGTACCAGATACCTTCTTCATCGCTTTAATTTGCGCTGAACCCCCTACACGGGATACGGATAAACCTGCGTTAACGGCAGGACGTACACCTGCGAAGAAAAGGTCAGATTGTAAGAAGATCTGTCCATCTGTGATCGAAATTACATTTGTTGGAATATAAGCAGAGATGTCCCCAGCTTGTGTTTCAACGAATGGAAGTGCCGTTAAAGAACCTCCACCTTTTGCATCACTCAATTTCGCTGCGCGTTCAAGTAAGCGAGAGTGCAAGTAGAATACATCCCCTGGGAATGCTTCACGACCTGGAGGACGACGCAATAATAAGGAAAGCTCACGGTAAGCTGCCGCTTGCTTAGAAAGGTCATCATATACAAGAAGTACGTGCTTTCCGTTGTACATGAACTCTTCACCCATAGTTACACCAGAATATGGTGCTAGGTATAATAATGGGGCGGGTTGTGACGCACCTGCAGTTACAACGATTGTATAATCAAGCGCACCATGCTTACGAAGAGTTTCTACAGTTCCACGAACGGTAGATTCCTTTTGCCCAATGGCTACATAGATACAGATCATATCTTGACCCTTTTGGTTAATGATTGTATCGATTGCAACAGCGGTTTTCCCTGTTTGGCGGTCTCCGATGATCAACTCGCGCTGACCACGACCAATTGGAATAAGAGAGTCAATTGCTTTAATCCCTGTTTGTAGTGGTTCATGAACGGATTTACGGTCCATAACCCCCGGTGCAGGAGATTCGATAGGACGAGTTTTATTCGTTTCGATTGGCCCCATACCATCTATAGGTTGCCCTAGTGGGTTTACGACGCGTCCTAAAAGAGCGTCTCCGACTGGTACCTGCATGATACGTCCAGTACGACGAACTTCGTCTCCCTCACGGATTTCTGTATATGGGCCAAGGATAACAATACCGACGTTACTTTCCTCAAGGTTTTGAGCGAGACCCATTACACCGGTTTTTGTAAATTCTATAAGCTCTCCGGCCATAACGCTGTCAAGGCCATGAGCACGCGCAATCCCGTCACCGACTTGGATAACAGTACCCACATCACTGACTTCTATTTCCGACTCATAGTTTTCAATTTGCTGTTTAATTAGAGAGCTAATTTCTTCAGCTTTGATGCTCATGCATTTCACCCCTATCTCTATTTGTTCACCGTTATTTTGCTAGTAGGCTTCTTTCGATGCGAGCAAGCTTTCCGCTTATGCTACCATCATAAATTCGGTTTCCTATTTTTAACTTGACCCCTCCGATAATGGATGGATCGATAATGGTACGAATACGTATTGAAGATTTATTCGATTTTGCAGTAAAAATTTGCTCAAGTTCTTTCTTTTCGTCGTTAGTTAGCTCGCGAACGGAGTAAACATCAGCATCCGCTATATTACGATAGTCATTGGATTGTTCCATAAAAAATTGAATCATATCCACGACTGAATCTTCGCGACGACGATCCACAAGTAACGCAAGCGTATTTCTAATTTCTTTTGATATCCCCTTAAAGGCTGTATCCAAAAGCTGATGTTTTCTTTCTCTCGACACGCCTGGGTGATTTAAATAAGGAAGTAACTTATCGTTTGTCACAAAAACCTCACGTACTGTACGTAGCTCTTCTTCTAGTATTTCAAGCATTGATTTTTCTTTTCCAATCTGAAAAAGAGCTACTGCATAACGTTTCGCTACTACTGGATTACTCATCGGTTTTCCCCTACTTCTTTGAGGTAATCTTGGATAAGTTTATCTTGATCTTTAGCGGAAATTTCTTTTTCAATAACTTTGCTAGCGATTTGAACAGATAAGGTAGCCATATGATCTTGAAGAGCTTTGATGGCATTTTTCTTCTCTTGGCCAATTTCTTGACGAGCTGCTTCTTTTAATCGATCTGCTTCTGCACGTGCAGTCGCAATAATGTTTAGCTCCTGTTCTACAGCCGCTTTCCGTGCTTCCTCAATAATTTGTTGTGCCTCTTGACGGGTTTTCTTCAATTGTTCTTGTGCTTCACGGTTTTGACGTTCCGCTTCTTCACGGTTTTTCTCTGCTGTATCAATTTCGTTTGCTATATGCTCTTCTCGTTCGTGCATAACCTTAAGCAAAGGTCCCCACGCGTACTTTTTAAGAAGGAATAACAAAACCAGAAATGCTACGAGCTGATATATGATATCAATTATATTGACACCGGCTGATGCTGCCTGTAGCACAAGAGTTTCTGCTCCAAATTGCACGACCTACACTCCTTTCACTTCACAAGGAAATCCTAGGGGATTTTAACCCTAGGGTTTTTTATCAAAAATGTCATTTTGACGAATATTCGTAAAGGAATGGCGAAGTCTCTTAAGTAAAAGCTTCGCCATTATGAAAAACTGTGTTAGATTGTTACATTACCATAAATGCGACAACTACTGCGATGATAGGAATCGCTTCTACTAACGCAACCCCGATAAACATAGTAGTCTGAAGTGCACCACGTAATTCTGGTTGACGAGCAATCCCCTCGACTGTACGAGATACGATCATCCCGTTACCAAAACCAGCTCCTAAAGCTGCTAGTCCAATTGCAATTGCTGCTGCTAATGCTTCCATGTTATAAATTCCTCCTCTTTATATTAGGTAGTTGTTGTTTATTATTAATGGTCTAGACTCACTTTGTGGGCCATGTAAACCATTGTTAACATTGTAAAGATAAATGCTTGAATTGCACCAATAAATACGCTAAATGCCTGCCATAAAAGCATTGGAATAAATCCTCCAAGGGCACCGAGAATTCCGCTTGTTCCTAAGCCCACGAGTAGTCCCAACATAATTTCACCGGCATAGATATTCCCGTAAAGACGGAGGCCAAGCGTTAAGGTATTGGAAAATTCCTCAATAACCTTAAATGGAAATAATAATGGAATTGGACTGACAAATCCTTTTCCATATTCCTTTGCACCTTTCAGCTTAACTCCGTAATAATGACTAAGTACGACAACAAGCACGGCTAGCGTAAGGGTAATCGTTGCATCTGCCGTTGGTGATTTCCACCATAGTTCGTGATCAAATACAACTGCAAAAGGTAACCCCAGCATGTTTGAAACAAAGATATACATGAGGAGTGTTAGTCCTAGAATTAGGAAGCGTCCTCCTGTTTTCCAATCCATCGTACTATCTATGATCCCTTTGACAAAGTCAACCACCCACTCCATAAAGTTCTGAAGACCACGTGGTTTACGTTCTAAAGTTCTGGTAAAGCTAAGGGCTAGAATAAAAACGAGGACTGATGAAACGGTAATCATTAAAATATTTGATAAATTTACTGTCAACCAAGGAATTCCAAAGAGTTCCCGGACCGGTGATTCGTGATCCATACTTCTTCACCTCACTTCCTATCGCTAGACTGAATGATTTGCAAGAAAAATTCTATCATAATGACTAAATAAGAAGTCATTAATCCAATGACAATACCTATGATTGAAAGCTGATCCTCGAATTCTATTGCGATCATGACAGCAAGTGCTGCTGCTGCAAGCCGAGTAAAGGTCCCTAACGATCGGGCCGTTCGCCCATATTCAATTGCCTCTCCTAGCTTGTCAATTTTTCGTTGTAACAACCAGAGGTTATAGAAGCTTAAAATTGCTCCAATAAGTATACTGAGGAAAAAATATTGATAGGGTGTGAATCCCCATCCCACTACTAAAAATGCTAACAAAAACAGCATAAATTTACGCTGACGACTAACCATTTGTCCATAAGGGAGCATTATGATTTTTCTCCTGTGAATTTTCTAATTAGGTACAGTGTTCCAAAAACTCCTGTCCCAAGGCCCAATAATAGCCCCGCGATAAGGAAAATCGGCATTGTATGTAATTGCTTGTCCAACCACTTCCCTGCAAAAATGCCAATCAAAGTACATCCTGCAAGTTGAGATAAAATTCCACTCGTTAAGGCCATTGCTCGAAAAGGGTATTCTTGTTTTTCCGACAATTTTCCACAACCTCACGACAAATATTGAAAACCTTATCATTTCCATACTAAAATAGCATACAATAGGCATTTTTTAATGTCAATTAATTTAAAGTAAAATATATTACATGGGTAATTTTACAAATTCGCGAACAATTTGTGAATATTTATATCAATTTTTTATTCTATTTTTTCTATATTATCCTTTATTTGAATGGGTATGCTGCGTAGCAATATATAGAAAACTATTCTTGGGTTGTGTACACATAAGAAAAGCGCAAGCGCCAAGCCTTTGTGGCGAATACCTTAGTTGCACTTATGCAGATAGGAAAGTTTTATACTTTCCCATCTGTTAAAAAAGACCTTGCCACATTCACTACGGGCAAGATCTAGCATGCTGATCTGTCAGCTAGTTATAATATAGCAGCTCGTTATTTTATTCGGGCATACCAAAATCCATGTCTGAAAATTCATGGTTGTCCTTGCAGGCAAAAAGAACATCACAAACTTTATCTTTGTTAATTAGTCTTCATCAGGCAATGAAGTCACCGAAAATGGCTTAATCTTGCTTGTTTTGTACTGTATTCAAGATAAGGGATGCTCCATCAAATTGCGTAAACTAACCATCAGTAGGTATTGAAGTTTCCCTTTATTCTATCTGTATAGTTCCTTCATAAGAGGAATATCCAAAAGCAGTTTTTGCTTGGATGACGGCTAGATAGATGCCCGGTTCTCCTGCTTCGTGAGTGGAGAGGCTGCCTTCAATCAATCCCGCTTCTAGGTCTCCATCAGTTAACAACGTCCTTTTAAACTCCAATGTATTGGGATCATACAAATCAATCGTTAACTCCTCCACATCTTCCGCCACATAAATTTTATATTTATATTCATCCTGCTCGAGTGGATTTCGCATCCATTCCAAAGCGGTGATACGAGGAAAATTTGCGTCCTTTACAATAAAGAAATAGGGAAGTTGAAACGTTTTTCTGTCAACCGTACTGTCAGCTTTCCTTTTTTTGTCAGAGTTATTTTCTGAGTCTCCCCCCCTAGAAGCTGTCCTTTCTGTAGGAACAGACTCCACCTTCAGCCACCCCTCATGGATACCCTTGGCAGCCTGAGATGTGTGAACTCGGAAACTAACCTCGATTTCCCTCTTTTCCCCCGGGCCAAGCGTCACTGGTAAAGGGAGCTTCCACTGGACCCCTTTTTCCAAAGGAGGGGATTTGAAGGTGTAGGTTTGCGTGACGTTGGCCTTGTTTTGAATGGTCATGGTGTGGCTGCGGGTTTCGGTCGGTTTCATGATGCGACCGAAGCTGAGTTTGGTGCTGGTGATCAGGGTTTTGGTGTTGATGGCTTCGGCTGGGGAGACTTTGCCCATTCCTTGTTGGGATGGTGACAGTGGGTCTCCGTTTTTATCGGTGATTGGCTTGGCGGTTGTGAGCAGAGCGGCTTTGAGTTCGGTGTTGGTCCAGTCTGGGTGGGCCTCCTTGAGCAGCGCCATAATTCCGGCGATATGCGGCGAGGCCATGCTGGTTCCTTGGAGCGCCTCGTAGCCTTCATTGGGCACGGTACTCATGATCGCAACCCCGGGCGCGAGGATGTCCGGCTTGATATCCCAGTTTGTGGTCACCGGCCCGCGCGAGCTAAAGTCGGCAAGCTCGTCCTGTGACGTCCGCTCCTTCGTTCCAATCCACTGCTTCTGGTCAATAATATTCTCCTTCAGCCACCTCCCATCCTCCATCGTGATTCCCGCCACCGGAATATCCACTGGTTCTGTCAAGCTTCCTTGAAAAAGTTGACCAGGTTCGTTGTTGGCCACAAGTAGCGCAACAGCTCCCTTAGCGCGTGCCTGTTCGGCCTTCTCTTGGAAGGGGATGTCGTTGCGTTCATCGAGTATGATTTTTCCTCTGGCGGTTGCGTGATTTTCATTGGTGTTATGTGTGGCTTGATGTGTGAGTGCATTTGTTTTCTGCTGATCAGACTTTTTATTGGATAGGCTCGTTGTATTTTTTAAGTCTTTCATCTCTACGATAGGATGACGCTGAGTTAAGTCCCATGGAATCGATCCCATCATGGGTACGATTGGGATTTTTTTGTTGTGAAAGGAGTCGTAGAGAAATGGTGTTGTTAATTCGGGTGTGGAAGCCCCAACGGCAATTGAGTGGGATGCTGTGGCTGGTGAGCCGACGGTCCATGGAGCCGGTCCTGAGTTTCCGTTAGCAACAACAGGGATAACTCCCATTTCCGCTGCTTTGTTAATCGCTTTGCTTGTTGGCCAGTCTGGTCCGTTTACATTGCTTCCTAGGGAAAGGTTGATAATATCCATCCCGTCTTTGACTGCTTTTTCAATGGCCGCAATGACTTGAACACTAGTTCCACTTCCACCAGGTCCAAGTGCCCGGTAGGAGTAGAGGCTGACATCAGGTGCAATCCCTTTCATGTCCCCATTTGCACCAATGACTCCAGCCACGTGAGTGCCATGTAGGGTGGCTAGACCCTCAGGCTCTTTGGTTTCCATTGGATCGTCATCGAGGTCGACGAGGTCATATCCCCCCCTGTAGTTTTTTCGGAGATCTGGATGTTTATGATCTATTCCTGTATCGATTACCCCGACCTTAACGCCTTTTCCGGTATAAGGAAATTCATAGGGGAAAAGTTGATCATCAGTTCCAAGGATGAATGGTATGCTTTTATTAATCTCTTTGTCGTCTGTCAAGGTACTACTTTTTGATTTTCTGTTAGTGGATTTTGCGGTTGGCAGAGCTTGATAGGTATGCACAGGATGGACAGATGCTCTTGCGCCTGCCTGCATAATGATTTTATCAAGAGACTGTTGATTTCCTTTCACAGCGACTGCTTGTAAAAGAGTGTCAAAGACCTGGATCACCTCGACCCCTTGCACATAATTTTCAATATCTTTTTTTACCTCGTGTGGATTGCGATCCGTTTCAATGATCCAGGAGTTTTCATCATCAGTTTCTGCCTGTTTGGTCTGAGGAGCAAGGCTTACACTGGTTATGATCAAGGCTAGGATTATTATTTTGTGTAGTAATGATTGGGGTTGGGCTGCTTTCATTTTTGCTCTGCTCCTTTTCTAGGTGGTTAAAAGAATATTTGCGTAGTTATTATTGTGGATGATTTAGACGAAGTTCATTCATGGTTTTGCGAATGTTTTCAAATGAGCGTGTTGGTGGGGACGGTTCTCAGCGTGAAAAATGAGGATTATCAAGGGTTTAAAAATGAACGGTTCCATTAACAAGACTTTTTAATTTTATAAAACAAACAGCCCTATGTTTAACGTAAGCATAGGGCTTATTCTTTGCTCAATATTCCATCTTAATGCTCAACTTTTGTTTCTTTCGCGCAAGTTAAATCCTTTACGCGCGGATTAAGTAGGGGCTATGCTCAAAATTCGAATATTTATGCTCGGGTTTTAGAGTTGAATGCTCACGTCCTCTCCCCTATGCTCAACACCTAGCTGTAATGCTCAAAATATGAGATCCATGCTCATTCTGTAATGTTTATGCGTGAAATCTCAAGGAGGTATGCTCTGGTTGATAACTCTATGCTCAAATTCCACATTCAAAAAATGTGCTTTGCGCAATATTCCCCTCCTATGCTCACTAATGAAAAAAACCCAAGGGTAACTTGGGTTTTTTTCACAGTTAAACTAATTATTTTGTGCCAAACAGCCTGTCCCCAGCGTCACCAAGACCTGGAACAATGTAGCCGTGCTCGTTTAGTTTTTCATCAAGTGCTGCTAGGTAGATGTCGACATCTGGGTGTTCTTTTTTTACAGCTTCCACGCCTTCTGGAGCCGCGATGAGGCACATTAAACGAATATTTTGTCCTCCACGTTTCTTTAAGCTGTGAATTGCTTCGTTAGCGGAACCACCGGTCGCTAGCATTGGATCGATAACAATTAATTCACGCTCTTCGATATCAGATGGTAGCTTTACATAATATTCAACGGGCCGTAATGTTTCTGGATCACGGTAGAGACCAATGTGGCCCACTTTAGCTGCTGGAATCAGCTTCAAAATTCCGTCTACCATGCCAAGTCCGGCACGTAGGATTGGAATGAGTCCTAACTTTTTACCAGTTAAAACCTTTGCCTTAGCTGCTGCCACAGGAGTCTGAACGGTCACTTCCTCCAGAGGTAAGTCACGAGTAATTTCGAAAGCCATAAGAGTTGCTACTTCATCAACAAGTTCACGAAATTCCTTTGTACCTGTTGTGGTTTCACGTATGTAAGTTAGCTTATGCTGAATTAACGGATGGTCAAAAACATATACCTTTCCCATGAGCTGATCTCTCCTTTATTTTAAATCTTCCTCTAAGCATCCAACAAATTGTACTGAAAATTTACATTCGTTGCAAGTGAATGGATGAACACTTTAGTAAAAATTCACATCTTCTAAGAAAACAGGCCGACCTCCCCCACCTTTATCATTCGACAAAATTCGGGTGGTGACAGGCACCAAAAAAACAGCACTCCAAAGAAGTGCTGCTTCGTTCATAAATTTATTTCACATTCAGTAATTCGCGATAGAGTGGAAATTGGGCGTTTAATTTTTGAACTGCCAATTTTGCTTCTTCTAACGCACCTTCATTTTCATGATTTTTAAGTGCTTTGCCAATGATGGATGCGATAGTTTGCATCTCGGTTTCTTTAAATCCACGAGTTGTTACTGCAGCTGTTCCGACACGTATTCCGCTAGTTACAAATGGACTTTCTGGATCAAACGGAATCGTATTTTTGTTGGTTGTAATTCCAATATCGTCTAACGCTTTTTCAGCGACTTTTCCGGTTAGACCTAAACCACGAACATCCAATAAAATTAAGTGATTATCTGTACCACCAGATACGAGACGAATTCCCTCTGCTTGAAGGGCTTCTCCCAATGCCTTAGCATTTCTCTTTACCTGTTGGGTGTATTCTTTAAAGTCTAGGCTTAAAGCCTCCTTAAAAGAAACGGCTTTTGCTGCGATGACATGCATCAATGGACCACCTTGGATCCCAGGAAAAACAGATTTATCAATCTTTTTCCCATACTCTTCCTTACATAGAATCATACCTCCGCGAGGTCCACGTAAGGTTTTATGAGTAGTTGTAGTGACAAAATCAGCATATGGAACTGGACTTGGGTGTTCGCCCGTAGCAACTAAACCAGCAATGTGAGCCATGTCGACCATTAAGTATGCTCCAACTGCATCAGCGATTTCACGGAATTTAGCAAAATCAATGACACGGGAGTAGGCACTTGCACCAGCCACAATAAGCTTAGGCTGAACCTCCTTCGCCCTTTCCAAAACAGCGTCATAATTGATCGTTTCTGTTTCTTTATCCACTCCATAATCAACAAAATTATAAAGTTTTCCACTGAAGTTTACAGGACTTCCATGGGTTAAGTGGCCCCCATGACTTAGATTCATACCAAGAACAGTGTCACCTGGATCAAGGATGGTGAAGTATACGGCCATATTAGCTTGTGCACCTGAATGGGGCTGAACGTTTACATGTTCCGCACCAAAAAGCTCCTTCGCTCGATCTCGAGCAAGGTTTTCCGCTACATCTACGTACTCGCATCCCCCATAATAACGGCGACCTGGATAGCCCTCTGCATACTTATTGGTAAGAACAGATCCTTGCGCCTCCATGACCGCTTCTGAAACAAAGTTTTCAGAGGCAATCAATTCAATTTTGTCCTGCTGTCTTCCTTGCTCAAGCTTGATGGCCTTTAGTAGTTCTGGATCGACCTTTTCTAAGTAATCCATGAAATCATCCCCTTTATCAGTATATATGTTCAACGTATATTACGTTTTTCCCTAGATACCTAGTTTTTCTTTGTGCAGTATATCTTCAAAAACATGGATCATACCTCTCCGTGTTTTTGATCTAACGTATATACAGCACGTTCTCCCCCGATCAGTTTCGGGCGTGTTTTAGCCATTGTAACATGCGCTTTTCCAATTTGCTTCTTTTTTAGACGAATTGGGACAGCTACCCGTTTTAAATGCATTCCAATAAAAGTGTCTCCTATATCTATTCCTGCATCTGCCTCAATTGTCTCTACCAAAACGGGGTCCGCCATATGACGATAAGCGAAACTAGCCATAGAACCACCTGCTTTCGGAACGGGTACGGCGCTGACCTGTGTCAAACCACGTTCTTTCATCGTCTTTTTTTCAACAACTAAAGCTCGATTTAAATGCTCACAACATTGGAAAGCTAGTTCCACGCCTGTTTTTTTCTGAAAACTAGAAAAAGCGCCAAAGAGGTCGCGGGCAATTTCTTCACTACCAGAGCTTCCAATCCGGTGTCCTGAAATTTCACTTGTTGAGCATCCTATGACAAAAAGGTCGCCTTCCTGAGAGTGGTTTAGATCGACCCATTCTTGCAAAATTGCTTCCAAATCCTCTTTCAATCGAATCACCTCATTAAATATACGGAAAGAGAAGCATTAAACACTTCTCTTTCTCTTGTTAGTTATTAGTTTTCGTATTCCGAAATTTTGCTGACACGACGGGCATGACGTCCACCTTGGTAAGAAGCTCCAAGCCATGCTTTAACAATTTCGGTCGCGAGTCCAGGGCCAATAACACGCTCACCCATGGCTAAAATATTGCTATCATTATGTTCTGCAGTTAATCTTGCGCTATACACATCATGTACGAGTGCACAACGAATTCCTTTTACCTTATTAGCTGAAATCGACATTCCAATCCCAGTTCCACAAATTAATATTCCTTTATCCACTTCCCCATTGGCAACTTTTTCAGCTGCAGGAAAAGCGAAATCAGGATAGTCCACTGAATCAGAACAATCACAGCCCATATCCTCATATTCATAACCAAGTTCATCGAGGAGATTAGCAATTTCTTTACGGAGGTTGATTCCTCCATGATCTGATGCTAAGACAAGCTTCATTTATGACACTCCTTTTTTAAAAGATGAGAAAGTATAAAATTTGTCTAGCTCCAGCACCCTATCGACTAGAGTCGGTTCCCTCCTCTCCATCGATAAGTCAACATCGATGAAGGAGGTTTGGTTATCCGATTACTCGGCCCACCGAAAACATTTGTCGCAACACCGAACTGACTCGCAGGATGCGAGCCCTCGTGAACCGTGTTTCCTTTGGGCCTACAGGACAGGAAAGCTACAATGAACTACTTCGCACGAAGAAAAAGCGTGCTTTTTCGAGGATGTAGGTCACCACACGATGTGACGGTTTTAGCCGACGATCCTTTATCGATGCCTTACGTCGATGATCAAGGGCGCTTGCGCTTTTCTAACTATCAGCATTCAGTTTTAGTCGGTAGATAGTATAAGAAACGCATCGTTTCTCTAATAAGTAAATTTTTCGATCTGCTTTTTTAAAGCATTTGCTTGTTTTTCTAATGCATACGTAATCTCACTTATATTTTCAATTAAAGTATTTTGCTCTTGAATGGAGGCATTAACTTCCTCGGTTCCTGCCGATGTTTCCTCAGCAACAGAAGAGACCTCATGGGATTGTACGGAGGTTTTATTCATCGCCTCTAGTTGGTCTTCCACAATACTTGAAATTTCCTCCACTGCTTCTACAACTTCATGAATAGACTCAGTCATTTCATCGATCGCCTGGTTAGTTTGAGTACCTTTCGCAGCCTCTTTTCGTGCGAATTCAACTTGGTTTGTGATTTTGGATACAACCTGTTGAACATCTGCTTGAATCGATGAAATTAATGATGATATGCCTTGAACGGCTTTTCCGCTTTCATCAGCCAGCTTGCGAACTTCATTAGCTACAACAGCAAAGCCCTTTCCATGTTCACCAGCACGCGCTGCTTCAATAGAAGCATTCAGCGCAAGAAGGTTGGTTTGTTCTGCAATTTCCCCAACAAGAGAAATAATCTTTTCAACTTCCTTCGCATTTTGTTCCAAACTTTTTACAGATTGTAAAGAAAATTCTTGTTCGTTGGCAATGCTTTGAATTCCAACCACAAGCGATTGTACGATTTTCTTACTTTCATTTAGGGTTGTCACCATATCATCTGATAATTCCCGAGAATGACCTGCTTTTTCTTTCACTTTTCCTGCTAGATTTGTAGATTCTTCGATGGATTCTGCAGTCACTTGGATGGAGGAAGCAGTAGATTCTGCGCCTGCCGCAATTTCTTGAATTGCTTTTGAGATGGCATCTGCATGAGTTGAAGCCTGTGTTGCTGCGCTCTTAATGTTATTCACGGATTCATTGGTTTCATGAAAATTACCATCTATATCGCGGACCATTTGGCGAAGATTCGCAAGCATTTGGTCAAACGCCACACTTAAAGCCTTGATCTCATCATCTGACTTAGGAATGACGATAGTTTCTTCGATATTTCCAGCAGCCGCCTGTGTCGCAGCCTTTTCCAGTCTGTTTAATGGTCTAATAATAAATTGAGCGGCAAAATAAACTAAAATTCCGGACCAAATGATCCCTAGAAATAAGGTTATAATGGTAAACCATGTTTCTGATATGTTTATGAAGTCCTTAGCATAATCATAAACAAAATAAATAAAAAAGCCGCTTGTCGTGTAGGTAATTAGGGCTAGAAAAGTGGTAAGCGTGACAAGCTTTAATCGCAAGCTAAATTTGTATTTTTTTTTCAAGTGTTTCCCCTCCAGAATTATCAACCTATCTCATCTTCATTTTCTAATTTTCCGACAAGAAGTTCAACATATTTTTCTAATTCTTCAAAAGTTTTCTCATATACATGCTGTGGACCACCAAATGGGTCCATAATATCGCGTGATTCATTGGAGTCTATATTGACATATTCTTTAAGAGTAAACACTTTTCTTCCCGTCTCTGGAAATTCCATAATTAAAGCTTGTTTATGCTCCTCTGTCATGGTGAGGATGAGGTCTGCCCAATCTATGACTTCCTTTGAAACAGGTTGAGATTGATGCTCACAAGGAATTCCCTTTGCTTGAAGTGCGTTCTGAGTCCCCTCAGATGCCGGCATCCCCGGCCCAGCATACACTCCTGCTGACTTTACATTGAATTGACTTGGATATTTATGCTTTAAAATTGCCTCCGCCATTGGGCTACGGCATGTATTCCCTGTGCACACAAACAAAATATTCTTCATGCCTATCTCCTACCTCACATGTATTTACGTTAAAACTATACCATAATTAGGGGCTGTTTCCAAAGGGAAGAAAAGATGTGGCGTTATTCATTTTCTAACTAAGACAGGTTGAATAATTTGAGTGCTTTTTTGTTCACTAGAGTGGTGTTTGAACCCTTTTAGTGGTTTGTGTGCCACTTTATTCACTTGTGTGACGATTCATTTGGTTGGGTGATGGTTTGAAAAATTTAAGTGCTAAAGAACTGGTTTTAAGTGACGATTTTTTCGTGGATAGTGACTATCTCTTAGTTTGGGTGCTAGTCATATAAGTTGGGTGCCACAACAGGGATTTGTGTGAAGGTCAAAATTGGGTTAGGTGCTAAAATATTAGTTTAAGTGCCATCTGACAATCACTTGAGTGCCGAAAGAAAGGTTTGAGTGACACCTAAAATCATTCAAACAAGCTGACCAATACTCTTGTGTCGGATTTTCGGACACTTTTATCAACTAAATAACAGCGAATTTTTAAGCGCCACAAAAAACCAGGGTCCCTCCAATCCCCAAAAACAATTAACACAAAAAACACCGGCCCCCATCCAGAAGCCGATGTTTTTCAAAATAATAAACGCAATCCTAATCCAAGCAGGATGCTCGCACCAAGTATTTCACTGTAGACACCGAGCCAGCTACGAACGTGACGGCCAAGCAACAGGCCCGCCCAAGTGAGCGCCATACTAGCCCCACCAAACAGAATGAGAGCTAGGACAATTTTAGCTCCGAACATCCCTAGACTTAAACCAACGGAGAAACTGTCCAGGCTCACACTTAAAGCAAAAACAATGAGACCCATCCCATGAGGATTCACGACATTCTCCTCCTCTTCACGAAGAGTCCCCCAAAACATCTGTATCCCCAAAAGGAGTAATAACAGGCCGCCTACACCTTTTGCATATGCACCAAATTGATGGGACAACAAATCTCCCAATATTACCCCAGCCAGAGGCATAATCATATGAAAAATACCAATCACGATCCCAATCATAGCAATCCGTTTAAGCCGGAGCGGGATCATCCCCATCCCTAAGCTAACAGAAAAAGCATCCATCCCTAGTGCAAAGGCCATAATGCTTAATGTAATAAATTCTCCAAAAAGTTCGCTAGACACCATGAGTTCCCCCTAGGACATGCTACAGTTCACTATATGCCGTCCTTAAGGAGAATAGACTTCTTTTATTATCAAAATGGATACGCTCAAGTAACATTCAATTAATTATTTCAGAAAAAGATTTATCGCACAGGAACGAGCGGAATAAATCTTAAGTAAAATGAGGAAAATTCACCGATTGGTTCAAGCACCTTTAGGTCAATCCGCGGGGGATGACCATTCACTTTACTATGCCATCCAAACTCCCGTCGCAGCCTTCTCCAAACGATTCATCACAGCAACCCCAATACCCACCGGTAAAACAGGTTCACAAAGAATCACATCCACCCTTTCCCTGGAAAAACTCCTCAAGGTAGAATAAAGATTTTTGGCTATATCTTCTGGCCGTTTAGATGAGCCGTAGGACAAGATTTGCTCTACGTTCCAGTCCTCGGGGGGACTTCCGTCGTTCGGGATTTTCATTAAATGTTCATCAGCGGTAATGAACCCTACTCTTTTTCCTTGCTGATGAAGCTCCTCTATCTTTTGATCAACCCATGAGAAGGGGCCATCTACTATATATAAGGGAACTTCTGGGGCATAGTGAGTGTATTTCATTCCAGGTGATTTAGGCTTTTCTTTCTCCTCTGTCAACGATGGATCGAGTACAATGGTTCCGATCACTTTTTCAATTTCTTCGCGAGTGACACCACCCGGACGAAGAATTTCCGGAATCTCTCCAGTAACATCTAACACGGTTGATTCTACACCGACTCCCGCTGGACCTCCATCAAGAATTCCAGCTATTTTTCCGTCCAAATCAAGCAGGACATGTTGTGCTGTTGTTGGACTTGGACGTCCAGAACGGTTGGCACTTGGGGCAGCAATGGGGCATCCACAGGCTTTAATGAATTCCAAAGCAACTGGATGATCAGGTATCCGCACTCCGACTGTAGATAACCCGGCAGTCACATTCTCTGCTGCTTGTCCATTGCTTGGCAGAATTAAAGTCAATGGGCCAGGCATAAAGGCGTCGATTATGCTCTCGGCCAGTGAGGGAATGTTTGCCGCAACCAACAGTAGGTCCTCTTTTTGAGCAACGTGTACAATGAGAGGGTTATCAGATGGGCGACCTTTTGCCTCGTATATTTTTTTTATCGCAAGGGGGTTGGTGGCGTCTGCTCCTAGCCCATAGACGGTTTCGGTTGGAAAGGCGATGACGTCCCCCATTTGAACGTGTTGGGCGGCTTGGTTGATGTTGTTTTTGTCGTTAGGCGTTAAGTCAGTTGTTACGTTCCATTTGGTTGTTCCCATCGTATTGCTCCTTTAATATTGTTGTCTTTTATTATGAGTAGATTATGGGAGAAGTTCAAGTTTATCCACTTTATCCACTTTATCCACAGTGTTATCCACATGTTTGGGTGCTGAAAATCTATAGTTTTAGTTCGTTTTGTGGATATGTTTATGGTTTTACCTAATTTTATTCACATTGTTACCCACATTATTGGTTTGTCGTATTTTTTAGGTTAGCTTGCCAGTATGTTTGTCCATCTTTTCGGACTTCAGCGCTCTCTAATGGTGTAAATTGATGGGCTTCTAGGAGCCTGTCCGTTTCTTTGCTATGTGATGTTACTAACAGGTTATCCACACCTTCGCTTAATGCATGTTGTTTGATTCCATCCAATAGCATGATAATGGCTGATGGTGGGTTTCCTTGTTTTATATAGAAGGATCTTAATACTTTGGATTGTTCATTAACTGGGATAAGTGCGAAGAATCCAAGATCTTGTCCAGCTAGTTGGGCGATGTATCCATGTTCGATTAGTTCGGGTTGTGATTCTATTTGATAGAATTGTTCTTGAAAAAATAGTCTAAGTTGATCCTCCTTTGCTTTCTTGATTTGTAACACGGTATCCACTCTCCTTTAGTTTATTTACTACACTATCACCTACTATATGTTTTTCGGTTGATAGGATAAGAAAAAACTTGGGCTTTCTCTATTAAACCGGTGTCAACCCCAGTGTTACTAATATCCTATGTTCTACTATAAAAAAATAGAACGGTATTTTTGTAATATCCTTTTTCATATTAGCATAATCATGATTGCACTCATTGTTGGAGTTGTATTGCTAACGACAGGAAGAATTATACCTAGTCCGAGATAGTTCATCTGTGTATAATGTTGTTGATAAGTAGCTTTTCAATGTGAATAAGTTGGAAATATTCTAAAAGGTTGTGTATCGTTTTATCCCCCATGAATGGGCTTCACCAATAAGGATAAAATTTAATGTTTTATTTTCATGGGAGTAATACAAATCTTAAGTGAAATGAAAAGAGTAGATTGGGAATAAATGTCCGATTGGTTTAGTCATACCCTTGGGTGCTAACAATCTGCAGGGGACGGCCACTGATGAAAGATTCCCTTTTTTTAAAAAAGAAAAGCTGAGGTCCTAGGGGGGGAGGCCTCAGCTTTTCTTACGGTATATAGGCTATTAGCCGAAGAATTTTGAATACCATTCTAAGGCTAAAAATTTAACTTTTACTTTTGTGGATAACTCACGTTCTGGATAAGCTTCCACTGGATTAATGGATGTGCCATTTGCAAAATCAAGGAAACAGAGGGGTGGAAACAATACGCACCACCAGTTGGCTCCCTTTCCTTCACCTATGGTAATTAAAAGTGCTTCATATTCTCCTGCCGGGTAAAGATATGGTCCATACAATTTTGTTGGAAAATCTACTCGGTCAAATTTGACGCTAAAGTCTTGTACTTTCCCTTCCTGCTCCATTACTTCTTGCACAGCCACTTCCACTTCGGAAATATGGTCACGAATCACTTGACGGGCCTCTTCTAGATCATCTATCTCTGCCACCCACTCCGTAATTTGTGCATTTACGTGATCTCGGATTTTGCGCTTGAGATCCTGGTCATCATCCGCGTTGCTATTAGCAAGTATCCGAAGTCGGATTGCTTCATCTGGTATGACTTTATAATCCTCTCCGCTATAACCTTGTCCTTTATATGGGAAAACGGTAATCCCGATTGCTAGAATAATTAATAAAAAAATTCCCTTTCGTACCATGTCCAATTCCTCCCGAACTTGTTTCTTAGGAACATTATGGACAGATATCAAAGGGAGTATACATCACTTACTAGATTTTTTAGTAGAAAAATAGATTTAGTTTTATGGCGCGCGCATAGAGCTTGTTTATTGAGCATATCTCGTTAGTTTTGAGCTTACAGGGCATTGTGTTAAGAAAAGCCGCGCATTAACTCCTATTTTTTGAGCATAGCTTTTGGTCCTTTCGCGCATAAAATTTGGTTGCTGCGCTTATCGGATTTCTTTTGAGCATACATGGATTAACCTGAGCATTCACTTTAAAAGTCCGCGCATAAAACTCCAATTTTTGAGCATAGACCCTTACTTTTCCGAGCATAAGAGACTTTAATAGCGCATAGGTAAGTTAAACTGAGCATAACAAGACCATTTTGCGCAAATACCGTCCAAAAGCCGACTTATAGGGAGTCAGCTATGCCTTCATAAAATAGTCTCTAATTAGAAACCCAAGCAAACACCATGCGGTCCTTGCCGTTGATGTCGCGGACAACTTCAAGGTTGGAATCCGGAAATTGATTCTTTATTAATTCGGGAACAGTCTCCCCTTGGTCATGACCAATTTCAAAGGCGATGAGGGCTTCACCGTCAATGACAAAAGGAATTTGTTCCAATAGTTTCTTATAAATAGCTAGTCCATTGTCTTCAGCAAATAATGCTAGTGACGGCTCATGGTTCACGACAACGTCAGATAATAATTCTCGCTCGGATTCTGGGATATAAGGTGGGTTTGAAATGACAAGGTCCACTTTTTGTCCGCTTTCTATTAATGGTTCAAGTAAATCCCCGTGACAAAACTCTATATTGGCTTTTAGTTCTGATGCGTTATCTTTTGCTACTATCAGTGCTGCTTCAGAGATGTCAGTCGCGGTCATTTTTATATTTGGGCATTCTAATGCCAAAGTGATGGCTATAATACCGCTGCCTGTTCCAACGTCGACTCCAGTTAACTTCGTATTGATTCTAGTTAATTCCTTTTTGTTTCCAGAGTTTAATCTTTCTAAATGCTTGCCGCTTCCATCCACTTTCTTTGCAAAATGATTTTTTGATAAGAGTCGTTTCTTCGTTTCCACAATCAGTTCCTCTGTTTCTGGGCGTGGGATGAGTACGTCTTTGTTTACCTTGAACTCCCGGCCGAAAAACTCGGTGTGGCCGATCATGTGCTGAATGGGGACTCCGTCTAAGGCATGGGAGCGAATCAAACGTTCATACTCCGCACCAACCGTGTCGGAGATTGCATCATGCCAGGAGGCGAGCATTTGGGCGCGGTTTTTTTTCAAAAGATGTTGGAGGAGTAGGTCGGCAACTAGCGGTTCGCGGTTATGCTGTTGTAAAAAAAGAGAAGCCCAGCGGCGGGCTTCGAAGTTGGTTTTCCAGTGCATGTTATGCTTCTCCTATTTCTTTTAGTTTGGCAGTTTGTTCTTCGATGATGAGTGTGTCGATGATTTCTGAGATTTTTCCTTCGACGATTTGGTCGAGTTTTTGAATGGTCAGGCCGATTCGGTGGTCGGTGACACGGTTTTGTGGGTAGTTATATGTGCGAATGCGTTCGGAACGATCTCCTGATCCGACGGCTGATTTTCTAGTTTCGTCATATTTTTCTTGGGCTTCGCGTTGGAATTTATCATAGACTCTTGCGCGAAGTACTTTCATGGCTTTTTCTTTGTTTTTGATTTGTGATTTTTCATCTTGACAGGAGACGACGATGCCAGTTGGGACGTGGGTTAGTCGTACGGCTGACATGGTGGTGTTAACGCTTTGTCCTCCTGGTCCGCTGGATGCGAAGGTGTCGACGCGGATATCTTTTTCGTGGATATCGACTTCGACTTCTTCGGCCTCTGGTAAAGCAACTACGGTTGCTGTTGATGTATGGATACGGCCGCCTGATTCCGTTTCCGGTACGCGTTGTACGCGGTGGGCTCCGCTTTCATATTTCAGTTTGGAGTAGGCACCTTTCCCTGTGATCATAAAAATAATCTCTTTATATCCGCCAAGTTCGGTTTGGTTGGCTTCGATGACTTCGGTTTTCCAGCCTTGTTCTTCGGCATAGCGGGAGTACATGCGGTATAGAGTGTTGGCAAAAAGAGCTGCTTCGTCTCCACCAGCTGCTCCACGTACCTCCATGATTACGTTCTTATCATCGTTAGGATCCTTCGGCAAAAGAAGAATTTTCATTTGTTCTTCGAGTTCTTCTTTGCGATCGGCCAGCTCACTAATTTCTTGCTTGACCATTTCACGCATGTCAGCGTCGCTTTCTCCATCTAGCATTTCTTTGGCATCTTTCAGTCCTTCTGATACCTCTTTGTACTCACGGTATGCTTCGACAACTGCTTGCAGCTCGGATTGTTCTTTAGAGTACTCGCGCAGTTTTTTTGTATCGCTAATGACCTCGGGGTCGCTAAGTAGTTCATTTAGTTTTTCATAACGGTCTTCTAGTGATTGTATACGATCAATCATATATTCCACCTCATTTTTCTCATAACATTCCTATTATAGTATAGACCAAGCTTTACCGTCAAAATTCGGTTTAAAGAAAAGATTTTGATTTATTTGATTGTTATCCGTTTGGAAAATGGACATTTTTTAGTGGAATGGGGATTCTAATGAGGAATAAAAGGAGTACTAGTGATGGCAAAAGTTTTATATGTCACAGCGAATCCGAAAGAAGTGAACGAGTCCTTTAGTTTGACGGTCGGTGAGGAGTTTTTAAAAACTTATCTCCAATTTTGAGAGCCTGTTTCACCAATTTACTAGCTTGCGAGTCAAGTAAAATCATTAGAAAAACTTAGCTTATTGTTAAAAGGGATTCCTTAAAAGCGTATTTTGCTTTCTTAGAATCCCTTATACTCTGTCCATGACGAATCCCTACTTATACTAACCACCGACTAAAGTTATAAAAGTGCATCTGCCAAACGGATACACTTTCTCATTAATTTTTAGTTACCTCGTCTAAAGGGATATGTTGATAGTAGTCAAATGTTACGGTCTCGGTTTTACTTGAGTTATTTTCCAATGGATCATTTTTCGTTTTAGGAATGCTGTCGAATGGGATATCTTTGTAGTAATCGTACATGTTGGTTGATTCATTCTATCAAGTCTCTAATTCCCTGAAAAAGGTACAAAAAGTGAGTACAATTATCGGGGAGATTATTACTATTTTAATAGTGAAAACGTTTTATTACCAGCTGTTTTTATTGGGAAAATGAAACCATTCAGTTCACTCAGCTACGATATGTTTTTCTGTAGGGAAGTAGTTCTAATCGTTGTTTTCTTATAAAAGGTCTCAGCAAAGGGCATTAAGTAATTAATGACATATCCACTGCTAAGGGCAATGATTACTGTGCCAATTCCAATAGGTCCATTAAAAATGAGAGCCAACGCTACTAGGACAATATTAATGAGAATTCGTGAGTGAGCAAGATTTTTCCCTGTTACTTCCCTAATGACGAGCATCATTTCATCCATTGGAATTGGTGCAAATTTTGCTTGTAGATAAGTAGCAACTCCAATTCCGCTTAAAATAATTCCTAAAAACATGAACAGCCATTGTTCAACCCAAAAGCTTGGGATAAGCCACCCTCTTAACAAAAGGAGCCACATATCAATACAAATTCCAGTAATAACAGATGTTCCAATGGCCAAATAATTAGGCCGACGTTTCTTTATCATCGCATTTATTAAAACCATGGCAACTCCCAAAATTATCTCCCAGCTACCAACTGTAAGCCCAACTGTTCGATATAGCCCTACTAGTAACGCATCAAAAGGGGATGTGCCCATAGAAGACTGAATGAGAACTCCAATACCGAGAGTCATAATGACAATACCAATCACATAAAACAAAGCTCTCTCTCGTACAATCTTCATAAAAAACCTCCCCCTTATCTATTTTTAAAAACTAAAGGAATTTCGCCATGGAAATAAGGTCAAAATATTCGTCCTCAATTTTGACTTGTTTCTTACGCCTTCCTTCTTCCTCGAAACCGATACTTTTATATAAATGAATGGCAGGTATATTGTTATGGAAAACTTCAAGATTGATTTTTTCTAAAATGGGATGTGCAGTTGCCCAATCAATCATTGTGGAAACAAGGGAGCGCCCGATTCCTTCGCCACGAAAGTTTTCATCAACACTCATCCCGAATTCCCCTTGGTGAACGGTACGTAGTTGATGGCCACCGTGAAAATCAAGGAAACCAATGATTCCTTCATCGATTTCTGCAATAATCGCAAGCTTGTTTGGATGATAGAGGATCGACTTGATCCATTCTTTTTCTTTTTTCAAAGGAACATAATTCATTTCCTCAGCAGTTGTAAGTAAAAAATCCGTGTTCATCATCACTTTCCGACTATGTTTAAGAATAGAAGCTGCATCTTTTGGTTTTGCTGAACGAAGACGGTAATGCCGTCCTGACTTCATCTCTAAATCCAAACTCCCCATATCAGCCATTCGGATTCCCTCCATCTATTTAGAAGTCCTACAGATAGGAGAGTTCTTACTTCCTATCCTCAAACAAAATTCGGGAAGTGCGACTTGCACTACCCGAATTGATGTTTCTTATAATATCATCATATGACTTTTGCCGAACAAATTGCAACTAAAATTCACTTAATCCATTAAGACATCGATGCGATAACGCGGAACAGCACGTTGTACAACATTTTGGACTCGTTTGACTAGTTCCTCATCATTCTCGTTTCCTTGATTTTGAATAACTACTTGAACCGATGTTCCTAAGAAAGTCACTCGTTGTACTTCCACGCCATCTACCGTTTCAGCAGCATCCTGGATTTGATCACGGTCGATTCGAAAGCCTCCTTCTAGGTGCCGCATATCTGCTGGGTGTTCTGTAGCAATACCACCTGGATGGGGTTGTTCATTGGAAAGCCTTAAGACATCGGCACGATTTTCATTCGTGTTATCAGCCATATCGGTTCCACAACCAACCATTATAAAAAATAGAGAAAATAGGAACAAAAAACCTAAACGCATAAAATCCCTCCTCACAGATTCTTACGTTTAGGTTTTCCTAAATTTTAGGGAACTTGCATACTTTTTTATGAAATGAATGGAAGGTTATTCTATCGACAGTTCATTAAAATGATAGCCTTGTTCCCAGCTTTGGCCTCCATCTTTTGTAATGTACAAAATCGAGGACCCTTTTCCATCTCCTTGAATCCACCAACCGTTTTGTTCATCTGAAAAACCGATAGTTGGTTTTGCATACCCAATGAATTCTCCCTCGCTAATAGCCCATGTTTCTCCACCATCTGTAGTTCCCCCTATTGAAATTGGATTATCACATGGGGCACAAATTGCTGACATAAAGGCAACATCTTTAGTAAGGACAAACAAATCACCAGGAGCAGAACCAATGGCTGGATAGTCCCTACCATCTTCCTCTATCGTAAAACCTGGACCAGGTCCCGCTCCGGCTGTGGAATTCACCAAAACTGGTCGGAGATCTTTCCCATTATCTTGAGTGTGAAATAAGGAATAACCCACTTGTGACATGCCAGCATCTCCGGTCATCTGAATCCAAGCATCATCCACTCCAGCAGAACGAATTTCAACTTTTCTAAGAGGAGCCTTAGTCTCACGCTCCATGATAATTTTCCAATTCGCTCCTCCATCTTCCGTTCTTTTTACAGTAATGATTGTATTCTCTTCCTCATAGGTCACTGCCCATCCATTGTTTTGATCATGGAAATATGGATGATGAATTGTGTTTTCAGGAATCGGTAGCTCCACCCAAGACACCCCACCATCCTGCGTCATAAAGTTACCCGCAAATCCCTCTGTGTCAGAGTTAAAGTGAAGGAACCCAGCAGAAGAAGAGTCGGTGAATAAGTCTTTGCTTACTGGAACCTCACCAACAATGGTCCAGTTTGATCCCCCATCGGTGGTTCTTAATAGCTTCATTGGTTCATCATTCGTATTTTCATCGTCAAGAACCGCCCAAGCTAACTCATTATTTAAAGCAAAAATTTGTTTAACTGTCTCCGACTGATTTTTCCATTGAATATCCCAAGATGCTCCTTTATTTTCACTCCTAGCAATCCATCCTTTCCCACCGGTCCAACCATTATTCTCATTAGTCAGCCGTAGAGCTGTTACTAGCTTGGGCTCTATTTTTGCTACATCAATTTTTTCATCTTGTTCTTGCTCATTTTCTGCCGAATCATTTTGATCTATTGCATTTTTCTCGTCAGAACTTTCATCTACATTATCATATTCTTTATTTTCGTTTTCTTCTTCATTTTCGGTTTTTTCTTCATTAAGAGGGATATTTGCAGCATTCTCAGAATTATTGCTACCTCCTAATTCCCTATTATAATTTGCAGTATCCATCTGATGGGGCTGAATATTGAAAATTGTATAGGCCCCACCAAGAAGGAAAACAAAAAGGAATGCTGTCACTATAACGGGCATCTTCATCATAAAAAATGAGCTTTTTTTCTTTTTCTCACGAATTTTACGACGGACTTCAGATCTACTTTTTTCGGAGAAATCCCCATCCTTGAACACGGTTTCGTCCATGGCTTTCCGTAAATTTTTTAATCGATCATCCATTGATGCCGGCCTCCTCATACATATCCTTTAAAAGATTTCTCGCTCGGCGCATTCGAGTCCGAATCGTCTTGGAATTGACCTTTAAGGCCGCGGCAATTTCCTCTGTATCCAACTCGGAATAATAATATAGTAAAATGACTTCCCGATATTTCATTGGAAGTTTCATGATACAATCTGCTAAAAATGAATCTTCATCCTTTTTTATCAAATCCTGTTCAGGAGTCGGGGTTGTACTCCTTGTGGATTGGTAGTATTCATCAAAACCGGACCGTATATTTCGAAAAGACCAGGATTTTAAAGAGTCCTTACATTTATTAATGGTCACACGATGGAGCCAGGTTTTTAGAGATGATTCTCCACGAAAAGAAGTTAGTTTCTCATAACTTGTTATAAAAACGTCCTGAACCAAGTCCTCTGCTTTTGCCCAATCATGTACATAGGTATAGGCAAGCTTCATTAAATCAGGACCATATTCATTCATAATAACTTCTAAAATATCATCTGGCTCTTGTTCTTGGATCCACTCAATGCCTCTCTCTGCCCGGTTCATCCAATTACCCCTATTCCTTGCTTAGTTAAATCTTTGAACGCGTTCATCGTCATTGACGAGGCTCGCCTACATTCCGTTTCAAAATATATTGTACATTAAGTTGAGAAAGTATGGGAGGTGGAGTTTTAGAATGATGTGATTTAAAAGAGGACTATGTTAGGAGAAACGTTTATGGCTATGTTTTGGCGGATGCACTGCGTTTTGCGGGATGCACTGCGTTTTGCGGGATGCACTGCGTTTTGCGAGATTAATGCTCGAATAGAATGGTATATGCTCAAGTTCTGACTCCTATGCGCGAAATATTTTGTTTTTGCGCAGCTTTTATGGGGCCTATGCTCAAAATTCAGCATTTAATGCGCAGCTTTTCCTGAGGTATGCTCAGTTTCTTTGATCTATGCTTAAGTCAGTGTCTATTGGCGCAAATTCTCCATCTTATGCTAAGTTAAACAGCTTTTTATTCACTTTTACTCCCTGATCCCACCCAAAACTCAATTATAAACAGTCTTTTATTCACTTTTACTCCCTGATCCCACCCAAAACTCTATTATAAGCAGCTTTTTATTCACTTTTACTCCCCGATCCCGCTCAAAACTCAATTATAAACAGCTTTTTATTCACTTTTACTTCCTGATCCCACTCAAAACTCAATTATAAACAGCTTTTTATTCACTTTTACTCCTTGATCCAACCCAAATCTCAATTATAAACAGCTTTTTATTCACTTTTACTCCTTGATCCAACCCAAAACTCCATTATAAACGGCTTTTATTCACTTTTACCCCTTGATCCAACCCAAAACTCAATTATAAACAGCTTTTTATTCACTTTTGCACCCTGCTCCCACTCAAAACTCAATTATAAACGGCTTTTTATTCACTTTTACCCCCTGATCCCGCTCAAAACTCAATTATAAACGGCTTTTTATTCACTTTTACTCCCCGCTCCCACCCAAAACTCTATTATAAACAGCCTTTTATTCACTTTTACCCCCTGCTCCCACTCAAAACTCAATTATAAGCAGCTTTTTATTCACTTTTACTCCCTGATCCCACCCAAATCTCAATTATAAACAGCTTTTTATTCACTTTTACTCCCCGCTCCTACCCAAATCTCAATTATAAACAGCTTTTTATTCACTTTTACTCCCCGCTCCCACCCAAATCTCAATTATAAACAGCTTTTTATTCACTTTTACTCCCCGCTCCTACCCAAAACTCAATTATAAACAGCTTTTTATTCACTTTTACTCCCCGCTCCCACCCAAAACTCTATTATAAACAGCCTTTTATTCACTTTTACCCCCTGCTCCCACTCAAAACTCAATTATAAGCAGCTTTTTATTCACTTTTACTCCTTGCTCCCGCTCAAAACTCCATTATAAACAGCTTTTTATTCACTTTTACTCCCTGATCCCGCTCAAAACTCCATTATAAACAGCTTTTTATTCACTTTTACTCCCCGCTCCCACTCAAAACTCAATTATAAACAGCCTTTTATTCACTTTTACTCCCTGCTCCCACTCAAAACTCAATTATAAACAGCCTTTTATTCACTTTTACTCCCTGCTCCCACTCAAAACTCAAAACTCAAAAACTCAAAACTCAAATCTCAAACTCAATCAAAAAAACCCCAAACGCATGAGCGCCGGGGTTCCATAAACATCATTCAAATAAAAACTATTCTCTTTCTGCAAACACGACTAGCCTGGGCTTGTTTGGCACCTCATGGTGATGACGACAGCGAGGCTCGTATGATTCAGAAGCACCTACTAGGATGATTGGATCGTCATAAGAAGCTGGTTCTCCATTTATTAGACGTTGCGTACGACTAGCAGGTGATCCGCATACCGGACAGATTGCTTGAAGCTTCGTTACTGATTCTGCAAGAGCCATTAAACGGGGAACTGGGCCAAATGGCTCTCCACGAAAATCGGTATCGAGACCAGCTACGAGAACTCGGTAACCTTGGTCTGCGAGTTGCTCTGCAATGTCAACAACCGCATTATCAAAAAATTGGACTTCATCAATTCCGACTACATCCACAGTCTCATCAATATAATCAAGAATATCTGCTGCCTTTTCTACGGGACGAGCTAGGATAGACGTTCCGTTATGTGAAACGATGGAGTCTTTGGAATATCGATTATCTATTATAGGCTTGAAAACCCTAACGGATAAATTACCATAAGTTGCTCTGCGTACCCTACGAATAAGCTCCTCTGATTTTCCAGAAAACATACTCCCACAAATCACTTCTACCCAACCACTTTGTTTCATGACGTACATGGTGTTCTCTCCCCTCTTAGATTCAAGTCCAATTTATTATGTACCATGAACTTTTCAACTCTATTCACAAAAGGTTTATATTAAAGAAAGTAAAGTATTATTTCCAATGATAGAAAAGGGATTGTCCCCATAAACGAGTAAAAAAACAGGCAAAGTTAGACATTTTGCCTGTTTTTTTGAGAAAAATAAACTTATCAAAGTTTATTTCATGTTGTATTTTTTCTTAAAGCGATCTACACGGCCACCAGCTTGGTCAGCTTTTTGCTTACCAGTGTAGAACGGATGTGAAGCTGAACTAATCTCCACGCGGATTAATGGGTATGTGTTACCATCTTCCCATTCAATAGTTTCATCAGAATACTTTGTTGATCCGCTTAAGAATTTGTAGTCCGAACTAGTATCAAGGAATACTACTTTACGGTAGTTTGGATGAATTCCTTCTCTCATGTCTTCCACTCCTTTTCGCCCTGAATCCTGAGGAAACAGAGTATTTGTAAGAGTTTTATCATTCGCCAATGTTAGCCGATTTGAACTCACATAGAAAGATTATAACAGTGTGATTTTGATTTTGCAAGACCATTTATTGTTGATTCAGTGGTGAAAGCTGGTTGTCTATCAAAAATCCTTCATGATGAAAATATAAATCCTTTCTATATCAGGCTATACACGACGTTTATTCGTTTTTCCCTTCATTTCCTCATCCATCATTTGGAAGAATTCTTCATTGTTTTCCGATAATTTCAAACGACGAAGGAACCGCTCTGTAAAGTCAGGAGAGTCATTCATTGTTTTGCGGATCGTCCACATCTTATCTAGGTGTTCCTTTGAAATTAACAGCTCTTCTTTTCTTGTGCCAGAACGTAGAATGTTAATTGCTGGGAAGATACGACGTTCAGCAAGAGCACGATCAAGGTGGAGCTCCATATTACCTGTTCCCTTAAATTCCTCGTAAATAACATCATCCATACGTGATCCTGTTTCAACAAGGGTTGTTGCAAGAATTGTTAGACTTCCACCTTCTTCAATATTTCTTGCAGCACCAAAGAAGCGTTTTGGACGGTGGAAGGCAGCTGGATCAATCCCCCCAGATAATGTACGGCCACTTGGAGGGATAACCAAATTATACGCACGCGCCAACCTCGTAATACTATCCATTAAGATAACGACGTCACGCTTGTGTTCTACCAAGCGCATGGCACGTTCCAGAACAAGTTCAGATACTTTTATATGATTTTCTGGAACCTCATCAAAGGTCGAGCTGACCACGTCCACTCCATCATGAACGGAACGCTCGATATCGGTTACCTCTTCAGGACGTTCATCTACTAAAAGAATAATTAATTTAGCATCAGGGTGGTTCACAGAAATACTATGAGCGATTTCTTTTAGAAGCATCGTTTTTCCAGCCTTTGGAGGAGCTACGATCAATCCACGTTGACCAAATCCAACAGGAGACATTATATCCATAATTCTAGTAGAGATTTTCTTTGACTCGGTTTCTAGTTTAATTCTACGGTCCGGATAAAGAGGAGTTAATGCAGGAAAGTGAACACGCTCTTTGGCAACTTCAGGATCCTCTCCATTCACAGCATCCACATGAAGCAGGCCATAGTACCTTTCATTTTCTTTAGGAGGACGAACCTTACCAGACACCTTATCCCCATTTCTTAAATCAAAACGCCGGATTTGAGAAGCCGAAATATAAATATCCTCCGAGCTTGGAGCATAATTGATCGGTCGTAAAAATCCAAAACCTTCCGATGAAATAATCTCTAAAATTCCATCCATAAATAAAAATCCATCTTTCTCAGCCTCAGCCTTTAGAATAGAAAAAATAAGTTCGCGTTTGGTTAACTTTGCATAGTAGGAGACTCTGTATTCTCGCGCCAGAGTATACAACTCCTTTAAGTTCATTGTTTCTAACTGCGAAATCGATAAAGCCATGTAACTTACACCACTCTCTATGAAATTTTTAGTCTAGTTCTTTGTTGAGAATTAGAATCAGATGAAGTAAAAATCAAGTAGAAAATACAAATGTAGAATAATCCACGAGGCGAGGTTTATAACAACCTCCATTTTACCCGAACAACCTGAAAAGTATACCATAAGAAAGAGAAACAGAGGATAGTTTTGCGGTCTACTCATTAGGAGAGAGGTCTAAAGCGGTAGACCTCTCTTTATGTTACTTTTCGTGATGGTGACAGTTAGTTCTTCGACTTTACATAGTTACGGCCGAATCACGAGGTTTGGTTTCTTCTTCAAACTATGGTTTCCATCGATAAATCGAACGGTACCTGATTTCGCTCTCATAACCACTGACTGTGTAGTTCCCCTAGTTGCCTTGAATTGAACACCTCTTAGAAGCTCACCATCTGTTACGCCTGTTGCGGCAAAGATACAGTCATCTCCTCCACAAAAATCGTCCATGTATAGAACTTTGTTCACATCGGTGATTCCCATTTCTAAACAACGGAGTCGTTCTTCTTCATTGGATGGAAGTAGTTTTCCTTGGATTTCTCCCCCTAGGCATTTCAATGCTACAGCAGCTAAAACTCCCTCTGGAGCTCCTCCAATTCCAAACAAGATATCTACTCCTGTATGGTCAAAGGCCGTGTTGATTGCGGCTGCTACATCTCCGTCTGAAAGGAGCTTAATTCTTGCTCCTGCATCACGAATGTCCTGAATCAGTTTTTCATGACGTTTGCGATTTAAAACAACAGCTACTAGGTCTTCCACATCTTTGTTCTTAGCCTTGGCTACTGCTTGAAGATTTTCTAACACAGATGCATTAATGTCTATTTTACCTACTGCCTCTGGTCCTACTGCGATTTTCTCCATATACATATCCGGCGCATGTAGTAGTTTACCATGATCTGCAACGGCAAGAACGGCTAACGCATTCCATGTTCCTTGTGCAACAATATTTGTTCCTTCTAGTGGATCTACCGCCACATCAACTCGAGGACCATAGCCATTCCCAAGCTTTTCCCCAATATAAAGCATGGGCGCTTCATCCATTTCTCCCTCACCAATAACTACAGTACCCTTCATTGGAACTGTGTCAAACACGTCTCTCATGGCGGAGGTTGCGGCATCATCTGCCTCATTTTTCTTTCCTCTCCCCATCCAACGTGCTGAAGCAAGGGCTGCTGCTTCGGTTACTCGAACTAGCTCCATCGTTAAACTTCTTTCCACGGTCATTCCTCCTCAAATAATCCATTTGACTTCCCCATCTCCGTGTCAAGAAGATAAATCTATATTGTTATCATAGCACAATTTAAGAGTTTTGAAATTGTTCAATTTCCTCTGGTGTCATTTTCTCTCTCCAAATAACAGCCCCCAAATTCGTTAACTTTTCTACAATGCACTCATACCCACGGTCAATATGGTCAAGCCCCGTAATTTCAGTAATTCCTTGCGCCATCAATCCGGCGACTATAAGAGCTGCACCCGCACGCAGGTCACTGGCCTTTACTTTTGCTCCTTCTAGTTTCACTGGTCCTGAAATAATAGCAGAACCACCCTCCACTTTGATCTGAGCATTCATGCGTCTAAGCTCATCGATATGCTTCAGACGAGCCTGGTAAATCGTATCCGTAACTACTCCAGTTCCATGAGCTTGTGTTAAGAGGGCCGTAATAGGCTGTTGTAGGTCCGTTGGAAAACCTGGATAGACCAGTGTTTTAATATCTACACTTTTCATTGGAGCAATCTTGCGAACAATCAATTGATCGTCCTGATCCTCAATATCCACTCCAGCTTCTCGCAGCTTAGCTATTAAGGATTCAAGATGCTGAGGAATAACATTGTCAATCATAACCTCTTCCCCCATAGCCGCTGCAATGATTGTGTACGTACCTGCTTCAATACGATCAGGAATAATAGTATGCTGACAGCCATGAAGACGATCAACGCCTTCAATACGGATCACATCCGTACCAGCTCCTTTAATTTTTGCACCCATGCTAGTTAAGAGAGTAGCCACATCGATGATCTCCGGCTCTTTCGCAGCATTCTCAATAATGGTTTTCCCTTTGGCACGAACAGCGGCTAACATAATGTTAATCGTTGCACCAACACTAACTACATCTAAATAAATACGGGCACCCTTTAACTCTTCCGCACGCAAATAAACAGCGCCTTGTTCATTCGTTACTTTGGCACCAAGAGCTTCAAATCCTTTAATATGCTGGTCTATAGGCCTTGGTCCTAAATGGCATCCACCAGGTAATCCTATGACAGCTTTTTTAAACCTACCAAGCATGGCTCCCATAAAATAATAAGAAGCACGTAGCTTTTTGACTCTTCCATTTGGTAGCGGCATGGAAATCATAGCTGATGGATCAATATGTATCGTTTGACCATCTTTATGCACTTTTCCACCAATCTCTTCTAGTAATTCACTTAAAATGTCAACGTCTGATATTGCAGGTAATCCTTCAATTATGACAGGGGAATCAGCTAAAATAGCTGCAGGCAGTAAAGCCACTGCACTATTCTTTGCTCCACTAATTCTCACCTTGCCTCGCAAAGGCTTACCTCCTTCAACGAGCAGTTTTTCCATCTTGGACTCCCTTCCTAAAATACAGACCTTTAGATTAGCATGTGCAAAAAAGAATTATTCATTCCAATTATTCCTATTTTTGATTATTCCAATCTGCTAGAAATTTCTCAATTCCTTGGTCTGTAAGAGGGTGTTTTACCAATTGTTCTAGGACTTTAAACGGAATTGTTGCAATATGAGCCCCATTTAAAGCTGCTTCTGTTACATGAACTGGATGGCGAATAGATGCTGCAATAATCTCAGAAGCAATTCCATGAATATCAAAAATTTCTGCTATTTGACGAATTAAATCCATCCCATTATGACCAATGTCGTCCAAACGACCTAAAAATGGAGATACGTAGGTAGCCCCTGCTCGTGCGGCAAGTAACGCTTGGTTTGCTGAGAAAATAAGGGTTACATTCGTTTTAATGTTTTTATCAGATAAAGCTTTTACAGCTTTAAGACCTTCAAGGGTCATTGGCACTTTTATCGTTATATTAGGGGCAATAGCTGCAAGTTCTTCTGCCTCTTTAAGCATGCCTTCTGCATCAAGAGCAATAACTTCTGCACTAACAGAGCCTTCTGTTACTTCTTGTGTAATTTCTTTCAAACGATCATGAAAAGAAACCCCTTCCTTCGCTACTAGACTAGGATTAGTAGTTACTCCAGCTAGTACGCCTAGGGCATTTGCTTCCTTAATTTCTTCAATATTGGCAGTGTCGATAAAAAATTTCACGAGTTTTTTTCCTCCTTAAATTTAATCTTTTCTAGCTTCCTCCAAAGTTCACCTTCGAATATTTATCCAAATTAAGTAACCGCAGTCCCAACACGGGCGACGGTTTTAGCCGACGATCTTTTTTTCGATTCGGTCCACCGCCTTACATCAATAGGATCCAAGGAGCTTGTACTTTTCTTTTGGATAAGCGTAATCAAAAGGAAACCGCCCACTTTCAGGCGGCTTCAAAAGGGAGCTTAAGCTTTATTAGAAGAACCAAATTCGCGAATTTTGCCAATAACAGTTTGCTTGATAGCTTCGCGAGCTGGTCCAAGATATTTACGCGGATCATAAAGATCTGGATTTTCAGCTAAGACTTCACGAACCTTTTTAGCTGATGAAATTTGATTTTCTGTATTTACATTAATTTTAGCCGTACCAAAAGATATAGCTTTTTGAATGTCTTTTGTTGGAATTCCTGTTCCTCCATGAAGAACAAGTGGCTTATTAACCAAATTCATAATTTCTTCCATTTGCTTGAATCCAAGGTTTGGCTCGCCTTTGTATGGTCCATGAACAGATCCAAGTGCAGGAGCAAATACGTCTACGTTTGTTTCATCTACAAGTTGTTTACATTCTGCTGGAATCGCATAAGCTGCAGATGCATCTTCAACAATAAGGTCATCCTCTTGACCACCAATACGGCCTAGTTCAGCTTCCACTGAAACACCGTGAATATGAGCAAGTTCAACAACCTTTTTCGTAAGTGCAATATTCTCTTCTAGAGGGAAATGCGATCCGTCAATCATAACGGATGTGAATCCTGCTTGAATAGCTTCCGCGCATTTTTCAAAGCTTGAACCGTGGTCAAGGTGAATAGCTACAGGAACTGTAACTTTATACTCCTCCATTAAATCTTTCACTATACCGACAATAAGCTTAAAACCACCCATATAACGGGCTGCACCTTCAGAAACACCTAGAATAACGGGAGAATTCTCTTCTTGGGCCGCTTGTAAAATAGCTTGAGTGAACTCTAAATTATTAATGTTAAACTGCCCGACAGCATAGCGTTCCTCTTTTGCTTTTTCTAACATTTCTTTCATTGATACTAATGGCATTGCGTAGTTCCTCCTTTAAAAGTTCCCATTTATAAAACTGGAAGTTGGATAAGAAAGTATGATACTTCTAATCGAAAAGATCTTTTTTGTTTCAGTATTAGAATACCAACTAGTGAAAGCTTGTGCAACATAGGGTCTATTAAGATAACGCTTACTTCTAAATTTTTTTCATTTTGTCCACTTTTTAGGATGATTTTGGTAAAATAGAAAGGACAAAATTTCTTAATTCTTGAATATCAAAAGGCTTAGAAATTATCTTTTTTACTAGGGGATTTTGTGAAAGGACTTCCACGTTTTCTCTGCTAGTACCTGACATGACAATTATGGAAGTTTTGTAATCTTTTTTTTCTAATTCTTTGATCACCTGCTTGCCATTATAAAGTGGTAAATGGTAGTCCAATAAGATGACATCATATTGATTTTTGTTAGTCATATCAAGAGCTTTACGTCCGTCAGTAGCTATTGATACTTTTATTTCCTCTTGTTTTAATATCTCCTCAAGCAGCAAACATATTCCTGGTTGATCGTCTACTATTAAAACGTGAGGTACCATAGAAATCCCCCCTAAATCCTTTTTGTGCATATATGTATGGTTTGTGATGCTTTTTTTCAGGGTATCCTTTATACTACTTTTAATATCGTCAAGAACTAATTATACTTTAGTATAACAGAAAAAGGGAGGCTTCATATGCTAAAAATGTTGAGTACACAAATCACTGGAAAGTTTTTGGAGATTATGGAAACGGAGCAATATCATATCGAAGATGCTGCTCGATCACTTTCGCAAGCAATAATAGGACAAGGGACCCTTTATTGGTTTGGATTTGGTGAGATGCACGCCCTTATTGATGAGGTTGTACATGGAGCTGAAACGTTGCCATCCTCAAAAATTTTTCAATCTGATATAGAACTTCACCCTATGGATCGGGTAGTTATAGCTACTCGTTTTGCGGACCATAAAGACGCGATGTCCCTTGCTAAAAACATACAAGAATCTGAAGCTCAGGTGATTAGCCTTAGCGCCATCAGAAATGACGAGCATTCGCTTAAGCAAGTAGCTGATATTCATATTAATACAAAGATTACTGAGCCACTACTTCCATTAGAAAACAGCCGCGCTTGTTTCCCTTCTGTTATGACAATGCTTTATGCGTATTACGGACTTGTGTTAACTACGAGAGAAATATTAGCCGATCATGAGGAAGATGAGTGAGTCTCGTTTGACGGTGATACTTAGGTTTTAATGGAGGGCTTGAAATGTGAATTTAAACTTGATTTGTTGGCTTGGATACGCGGGCCTGCAACCTCTGATCGTGTCACTAATCAGTGGGATTTAGCACTGAAACTCTGCGTTCCATGAAAAACTGTCACATAACCCAATAAAATCATCCCATAGAAATGGGAACAGTTTCACGCAAATCCGGAACAAGGGGAAACTGGCACATATACGACTCCTACGGCACTATCCTTAGAAAAAGCGTCACTTAAAACCGGCCTTTTAGCACATAAGTTTTATTAACCGGTACTTAATTCATGTTTTTATCACGTAAGATAATTGTGCATCACGAAAATAGCGAGATTGTCACACTCAAAAGCAGGAGTAAATTCTCCAACATCAACTCTAAAAATCCAAAAGGCAGCTCGCGTCCCTTATGACGCGGCTGCCTTTTTCTAATGTCTAGCTTCAGGCCCTATCGACGTGAGCCGGCGCTTATGCTTTTCTTCTTATTTATTTTTGATAGATGCTCCAACAAAGTCACGGAAAAGTGGCTGTGGTCTAGTTGGACGCGACTTGAATTCAGGATGGAACTGGGAAGCCACAAACCAAGGATGATCTTTCAATTCAATAATTTCAATTAACCGACCATCTGGGCTTGTTCCTGAAAATATAAATCCTTTTTCCTCCATCTGTGCACGAAATTCGTTATTGAATTCATAACGATGGCGATGACGTTCATAAATAACTTCATCTGAGTAGGCTTCTGAAGCTTTTGTATCTTTTACCAATTTACATGGATAGATACCGAGTCGAAGGGTTCCACCAAGATCAAAGATATCTTTTTGTTCTGGTAGTAGATCAATAATTGGATAAGGCGTTTTTGGATCAATCTCAGAGGAATGAGCTCCTTTTAAACCAAGTACATTTCTTGCATATTCAATGGATGCTAATTGCATTCCTAAGCAAATACCAAGGAAAGGGATTTTATGTTCACGAGCATATTGGATCGCTTTGAGTTTTCCGTCAATTCCACGATCACCAAATCCACCAGGTACAAGAATCCCATGTACGCCTTGTAACATTTCCTCTATATTGTCGCCGTTTGTTTGCTCTGAGTTAATCCAGCGAATATTTATTTCTGAATTGTAATGGAATCCAGCATGCTTAAGTGATTCTACAACAGAAATATAAGCATCCTGCAGTTCTACATATTTACCAACAAGAGCAATGGTTACTTCATCTTGAAGATTTTTCACACGCTCTACTAACTGGTTCCATTCAGCCATATCTGCTTGTTCACATTTCAAATTAAAATGATCACAAGTTAGCTGATCCAAATTTTGGGCTTGAAGCATCAAAGGAACCTCATAAAGAGTTTCAGCGTCACGCATTTCAATAACAGCATTTTCATTAATATCACAAAACAGCGCAATCTTGTCTTTCATTTCTTGGCTAATTGGCATTTCTGTACGAAGAACAATTACATCCGGCTGGATACCAAGAGATCTAAGTTCCTTTACACTATGTTGTGTAGGCTTTGTTTTAAGTTCTCCCGCTGCTCGAATATAAGGAACGAGTGTGCAATGTAAGTACATTACATGGTCACGACCTACATCACTTTTAATTTGTCGGATGGCTTCTAAGAATGGTAAAGATTCAATATCCCCTACAGTTCCTCCGATTTCAGTAATAACGATATCAGCATTCGTCTCTTTTCCAGCACGAAGCACTCGGTCTTTAATTTCATTCGTAATGTGCGGAATAACCTGAACGGTTCCACCTAAAAAGTCTCCACGACGCTCCTTTTTGATAACAGAAGAATATACCTTACCTGTAGTGACGTTGCTGAACTTATTTAAATTAATATCGATAAAACGCTCATAATGGCCTAAATCAAGATCTGTTTCAGCCCCATCATCAGTAACAAAAACTTCTCCATGTTGGTATGGACTCATGGTTCCTGGATCTACATTAATGTAAGGATCAAATTTTTGAATCGTTACGTTTAATCCTCGGTTCTTTAGAAGTCGTCCAAGTGAAGCTGCTGTAATTCCCTTTCCTAAGGAGGAAACTACACCACCTGTTACAAAAATGTACTTAGTCATAATCTGCTTCCTTTCTCCTTTTAGCATCTATTTTATTTTTTTCAATAATAAAAAATCTATGAGAGCAAGGTCTAAATAAAAAAAGCGCTCCCGGTTATGGGAGCGCTTCTGTCCGAATCGTCATTTAAGGATATGTATCCTATCTGACGCTTTTCCAAGAGCCCAAATAGAATTCTACACATTTGAAAATTGAAAGTCAAGATGCTAATTATACATCTTCCTCATCTTCATCTTCCGTGTAATCCTCATCGTTATCATCATCATCAAGGTCGTCATCATCGTCAAGATCATCATCAAGGTCGTCATCATCATCCTCGTCGAGATCCTCTTCCTCATCATTAGAATCCGAGTCAGAGCCAAGGTCATAATCGTAATCATCGTCTTCCACATCATCGGAATCATCGGAATCATCTAAATCTAGATCTTCCTCATCTAAATCAAGGTCTTCCTCATCTATATCCTCTTCGTCTAATACATCATCTTCTAAATCTTCTTCCACACGCTTGGTCTTTTTCTTTTTCTTCTTCTTCTTCACCGGGATTGCGAAGTCTTCCTCTGACTGTTCGACGGGGTACCATCTTTTTAGTCCCCACATGTTTGAGCCCACAGTCATGAAACGACCATCTATATTGAGATCAGTGTACAATCTAGAAATGGCACGCTCTTTTTCTTCATCTGAAAACCCTTTTAAATCAGCAACCTTTTTAAAAATATCGTGGAAATTCACTGCTTTATTTTCTTCTGTTAATATTTCCATTGCTAGTTCGATCATCGATGCTTCTTGAATTGCTTCTTTAGAATAATCTTTGATTCTCATGACTCAGCACTCCCTTTATCTGAAAACATTTATTACTAACAAAACTTTCCTACGTTCCTTCATTATAAACAAATCAATAGGTATTATGCTAGAGATTAGGAAATGTTCTCACAAAATATTACGCATCGAGGTTATTTTAATGCTTTTAATAAAAAACTGCAACGTAAGTAAGAAAAGCGCAAGCGCCCTCGATCATCGACGTA
>JAWJLM010000029.1 GCA_040191315.1 Bacillaceae bacterium S4-13-56
TCCGCGAAGCGAGCCATAATGATTTCTTATCTTTTAAAAAAAGACAGGTTTTCCCCTGTCCTCTAACTATTTTTTTATAAAATAAAAATAAACCCTCATCCAAAAGAGGAGAGGGTTTACTCTGTTTTATAAAGGTTTCACTACTTCAGGTCCAGGTATTTCTGGTATTTGAGCAGCAAAGGCTGAACCTCCAAACAAACTTACGGACAACAATGTAGCAATGACACCTACTAATAAAACTCTTTTTACTTTTTTCAATATTACTCTCTCCTTTCCTTTAGTTTATCTTGCGCTATAAAGGCTACTTTAGCATAATGATATGCATCCTTATACTTATAATTAGTAGCCAAATAATCACTATACTTTCTACAAATCGATATTAGAAATCTATAATGATTATTTTCATCATAGTACCGAATAACTTTCTCAATCAATCTTTCATATTCATCATAATTCCCGAGTAAAAAGTTCAACTTAGCTTCTGATTCCATTACATAAAACTGTTCCTCATCTTTCAGTTGTAACTTTTTTACTTTATTTAAAATTTCAATCGATTCTTCAGATCTTTCAGCTGAAATCAAAAATTCCAACAAATTTATATAAGTAAATACTAAAGTATCGTAGTTATTTTTGACTTTTAAATCAATAGACTTATTAAAATATACCATTGCATTTTTAAAATCATTACGACTTCCATAGACAAGCCCTAAGTTGTTATAAATTTTTTCTTCGAGATTACTATACTTATATGTTTTGGTAACCTCTAGTCCCTTCATCAGAACGCTTTCTGATACAGCTAGCATTTCAAGTTTCCAATATAATGCTCCAAGTAACACATATATTTTAGCAATCTGCTGCATTTTCTCCTCTTCCATGTACCTTCCTAGGGAACGAGTGGCAAAGGATACAGCTGTTTTTAGTTTATTAATACTGTAATGGTTCATTGCCCTATTATAATCTAACTTAGCTTTTTGAATGTTAGATTTGGCCACATTAGAAGCTTTTTCGTAATATTCTTCACTTATAGGGAAAATACCAGATTGCTGGTACCATAGTCCCATTGTGTAATAATAGAGAAACAGATATTTATTTGGAATAGCTTCTTCATCGTTTGCATAGATTTTGATTTTTTCATCAAGTATTTTTTGAGCTTCCTCCATGTTTTCATTTAACAGATAGTATCCAGCTCTTATAAGATAAAAATAAAACTCCTGCTCTATACTATTTATATAGGGATAATTCTCTGTTATCTCCTCCACAAGTTGGTCAGCCCTCTTAAAATCTTTATCTTCAACTGACTTATCCAGAAGTAATAAATCTGATTCTAGCTTTTCATCCTTTACATCAATATCTCTCAAATAGCTAATCGGTAGTTTTATTTTGATAGCAAAAGATTGCATTAAGTCATCCATGACTTGATATCTTCCCGATTCAATATTACTATAATGTCCTCTAGATATTATATCCTTTGCCATTTCATCTTGGGAAATCCCATGCCTTACCCGAATAGCCGCTAGCCTTCTACCTACATGCATTAAATTCCCCCTTCTTTTGGACCCTCAATAACTAATTTACTAGGTTACCCTCTTAAAATTAAAATTCTTCTTTTCTTTCAAAAATCCTTCCATTTTCAAAAAAACAAGCAATCCACAAAAATAACTTCATAAAAAGTCCATTTTTGAAGAATTGCTTGCCAAGTATAGGATCTAACTAACTCAAACAAAGTAAAGCTTCACCGTAATGGAGGCCAGGTCCATTACTCAAAAAATTTTAACAGCTATAAAATACGGTAAACTTTGTTATGATTTTGCGCAAAAAAAAATTAGCCATCAAACCCTTATCTACGAGGGGCTGATGGCTGTTATTTGTCTTACTCAACTGCAAAAGTCAGACTATAAGCCCCTGCAGTTTCAAATTTAGTAGTTCAAAAACATCTGGAAGTTTATCCTGAACAACCTCATATTGATCCCCAATACTCACCTCAAAATAACATTCAGAGTCACTAACTTCTTTTAAATAACCCGTGATTCCAATTCCTGTTTCTTGATAGATATCCATTAATAAAGGTGCTACTTCTTCCTTTGGAAAATGGAAATGAACATGAAACATATTGGATACCGGTTCTACCGGTCTTGTCTTCACACCCGAACACTCATTGAAATATTTAGCTAACTTCTGTGCCTCTTGCCAATACTTATCCATCTTTTCCGCTCTCTGATCAAAATAATAATCAGCTGGAATGATATAAGGATAAAGACTAATTAAATCTCCTCCATATCTTCTTTTCCATAGTTTCGATTCTTCAATAAAAGACTCTGGACCTGCAAGAATAGCCCCGGCAATACCTCCAATACCTTTATAGAACGATACATAGACACTATCAAAAAGTTCACATACCTCTGCCGCTGTTTTTTGATAGTATGGCAAAACTTCTAACAATCTAGCCCCATCGAGATGAAGTTTAATGTCTTTCTCCTTACAAAAAGCCGAAATTTTTTCAAGCGTTTCAAAGGAAGGAAGCTGTCCTCCAATTTCCCTTTGTGGCAACTCTAGCAGAACACTAGAAACCTCCTCTGTCATTCCCACAACATCATCATATTCAATCACGCGACCTTTGTCAGCCAATAAAATAGTTTCGATATGATGGAGCTTCTTTAATCCATCTTCCTCATGAATCTCTAAATGACTTAACGGATGATAAGCTACTTTATGTACTCCTTTGTGATCTGCCCAGATTCTTAAGGCAATTTGCTGGGCCATTGTTCCACTAGGAAAGAAAACGGCCTCTTCTTTCCCTAAGAAGGAAGCTATTTTTGTTTGAAAATCTTCAATGATGTTCCCCTTTCCATACATATCACTCTCTACATTCCCATCGATCTCTTGAAAGGCCTTCAAAAGTGTTGCAACATCCCTTTTCCCATGCCCTGCTATAATGGTAGATTGTTTAAATGCCTTAGATAGTTCTTGATCAAGACTCATTCATTTGCCTTCTTTCTTTATTTAATAACTTCCGCTCTCTGTAGCTCCCCTTTTAGTTTACCTATTGAAAACAAAAAGTACATTTGAAAATCAGATCGTAACGACCAAAACGGGTGGCCAAAGGTTGAAGGCTTATTTCCTCCGATGAAAAAATGATTACTCCATGCAAAGCTGTATGCAACAATAGGTGCCATTAAAAGAAACCAGAAATTAAAAGCAGCAAGTCTGACAACTCCCACAGCTAAAGCAGTGGGGTTCTAGGATACTATCAAGCTTCTCTTTAAACTTTTGCTTTCCCACATCCTAAGCATTATAGATGATAGTAAAAAGAGGGTTGTTCCCACTGCAAGCGCAAGAAAAATAGCTCGACTACCTATGTTCGTTGTAGATTTCGCCTCTGCTATGAGATGGATTTTCACTTCTTCTAATAATTCTTCTTCATTTCGAACAGCAGGTCCAAGATCCTCCTTAAATTCCGCAATGAGCTGACCTAATTCAGTTTGAGCTTCCTTTTTAAATCGTTTATATTTATTATATAGCTTACTCATCTTTTTACGACCCATATTCATCTCTCAATTTATCATTTTCTTTATTGTAGCATGATGTTGAAGCCGGGACACAAGGACAGGCTCCTTGTCCCAATTTCATCTAAAAAGCAAGACTTCAATCCGTGTTTTTTTACCATCCCCACTGAATTGTTAGCGGAAACTTGGAGTCATACTGCCCGTTAAGGTGGAATAAAAGAATCTGGGACAAGTTCATCACTCGCGAACCATTTGCATTGGTACTAACTTCAACTGTGGAGGGGAATGTCTTGAAAAAGTTAAATCGTATCAACAAAAAAACCGCTTTGATTGTAATCATCATGATTTTTTTCATAGCTGGTATACTAGATTTAAAATATGAAGGATTATTTTATCAATTATTACCTAAATCTGTACAATCTATTTTTGATAACCTTTTATGAGTGATACTAACGCTCGGTGAAACGGAGGGACGGTTTTCCTGTCCAATTTTCATACATGGGTTGACTAGCCTTCAAGGAATTGATGCGGAAAAATCAGAATTGATTCTTTTAATTTATAATTGTAGTGTTTCATTCTTTTTATGTAGCTTTTGGTTGTTTAAGTTTGAACTTGTTTTTCTGCTTTTAAACCTATAAGCAGCTTTTTATGTAGTTTTTGCGCATTATTGAATATTTAACATCTAGAATTGAATCCGCAATTTTCCGTTATGAACTGATTTTTGAAATAATTGAACCAGTTCTAACATTTAATGAACTAGATAGGATTGATTGAAGCCCAAAATAAAGGAATTGCACATCTCCATAGTAAGATTGAACGCCGAAAATGGTAATTCATCCTTTTATATGCACTTCACTGTCATTTTGTTGCATAACAATCAGAATTGAACTTCACAGCGCACGGGAGGTAATCACCTCTTGAAAATGCCCATAAATAACCAGGAACGGGACAGGAGCCCCGTTCCTTTACTCTGCTATTGATTGTTCTAGGACACAACGTTCCCCCTTCACGTTGGGAAAGAAGAAGCGTCCCTTTGTCTCAGTTAGCAAGTTTATCTGCAAACACTTTCACATATGGTGGTAAATCTGGCGGCCTGCGACTGGACACAATGTGGCCGTCTACCACGACTGGTTCATCAATCCAAGTCGCGCCTGCATTTTTCATATCATCTTTGATGCCTGGAGTACTGGTTACGTTTTTTCCTTCTAAAATGTTTGCTGAAATAAGTACCCATCCTGCGTGACAAATTTGGCCAATTGGCTTCTTCTTCGCATCCATTTCCCGGATCATGTCCAACACTTCTGGATAGCGTCTTAATTTATCCGGCGCCCATCCACCTGGGACTAGAATGGCATCATAGTCAGCTGCGCTAATATCGGAAAAGGCAAAGGCTGATTCAGCAGGCACACCATATTTTCCTGTGTAGGTTTTCTTTGCTTCTTTTCCCACTAAATCAACCTGTGCTCCCTCTTCCTGCAGACGTAAGACGGGATACCAAAGCTCTAAGTCTTCGAAGTCATCCTCAACAAGTGCTATTACTTTTTTATCCTTTAATCGCATGTCATCCCTCCATTTTTGATATGTACAGTATAACAGGAATAAGGGGATGAATCATAATCAGTCCATTTCCATATCTAAAGGGAAGTGGATGCCTCCTCCGCTGGATAAAAATATTGGCGTATTCTTTTTTGGATGATTATAATGAAACTAGCATCCTATTTTCATCCTAGCATAACAGGACCCCCACCTCTAGATTCAGCAGAAGTGATGATAGGTGGGCAATCCAAATAGGTCCAATAAGTTTCCGCTAACCATCCGTGTGTGGTTTACAAACTGTTAATTATAGAAAGGACTCGTTACCATGCTTTTAAAGAAACGTTCATCCTCTGGCGAAAAAAATGGCGTAACCTATTTAAACGGCGAGGTTTCATTTCAAGGTGTTTCCTTAAATGTGTACAGTTATTTGATTGATGGGGTCCTGATCGATACTGGCGCGCTATCTTTACATAAATATTTTCAACCCTTTATGGATGAAGCTGATTTTGATCAGGTCATGATTACCCATTATCATGAGGACCATACAGGTTGCGCTGCCTATGTTCAAAATGCGAAAGGAGTCCCAATCTATTTAAGCGAAAAAACGATCGATTATTGCGAGAAACGGGCAGATTATCCTTTATATCGAAAACTTTTTTGGGGTAGAAGAAAACCATTTCACGCTCAAGCTATGCCCAAAACTTTTCATTCTCGAGGGGCAAAATGGGATGTGATCGACACTCCAGGTCATGCTTTTGACCATAAAGCCTTCTTAAATCAAGATACTGGTCAGTTGTTTACGGGGGATTTGTTTGTTAGTGAGCGGACAAAAGTAGTTTTAGCAGAGGAGAGCATCCCTGATATCATACACTCTTTAGAACGTGTGTTGACTTATGATTTTAATGAGGTATTTTGTAACCACGCTGGTTTTGTCAAAGATGGCCGTGCTGCGTTAGCGAGGAAATTGGATTATTTAATATCCATTAAAGAACAGGTGTTAAACCTCTATCAAAAAGGACACGCAAAAGAAGAAATTCGCCAACAGCTCTTCCCCAAAAAGTACCCCATCATCCAACTCTCAAGGAAAGAATTGGATTCCCTGCACATCATCACATCTATTTTAGGCAAATAGGGGACAGGCACCGCGTCCCAGGGATGCGGTGCCTGTCCCTCTTTCCCTAGATTAGTAATTACATAAATTCACTAAAAAGCTGGTTCAAAGGATGAATATAAATGAACGTTCTGGCCTTTTAGCACTATCTTCCTATCTAAAGTCATGCCGAGTTTTCCCGCAACTTTACTAGTTCCTAGGCTGTATTAGTGCGATCATTCTATCCACACTGAGACGAGTACGTCCATAATCCCTTAAGGCTTCTGCAGCTTCTATGGCATAACCTTCCCCCCAATGTTGACGGGAAATCCAATATTCTATTTCTAGTTCCTGACCCCCATCTATAGTTCGCGAAACGAGACCAGCATGCCCCACTAGCTGACCCCTTTTAGGATTATTTGGATGCGTTGTAAATGGATTGGACTGCTTCTTTTAGAGCTGCGTGAAACTCTTGGTCAGTTTGCTTCACATTTAGGTTTTCAGTTAGGGCTCTGGAGAAGCTTGCGATTAGGCCTTCATTTTCTTTTAGTTTTTTATTTGCTTCGTCTCTGGAATAGCCACCAGATAGGGCGACAACACGTACGACTTGTGGATGATCAATTAGCTCTTTGTAGTGATTGGCAACAGTTGGAATGCTCAACTTTAACATGACAAATTCATTCTTATTTAATTGATCTAAATGTTTCATGATTTCCTGTTTTAATAACACTTCAGATTGCGCTTTATCGGTGCTATGAATATCAACTTCTGGCTCAATGATAGGCACAAGCCCTGCGTCAATAATCTTTCTCCCAATTTCGAATTGCTGATCGACTACTTGTTTAATTCCATCTTGGTTGGCTTCTTTAATAACAGAGCGCATTTTGGTTCCAAACATGCCCCGTCGGTTTGCTCTTTCCAATTTTTCAGCAAGGTCGTCAATGGGTTTCATCTTCTGAACACCACTTGCAGCCTCAGCAAGCCCCTTATCCACTTTCAGAAAAGGTACAATCCCTTTCTCTTCTGATAAATAATCTCCAGTGAATTTCCCTTCAATTTTCCGGTCCATCGTTTGCTCAAATAAAATTGCCCCAAGAATATGTTCCGAGTCAAACGATGGAGAACTAATAATTCGGGTTCTCATCTGGTGTACAAGATCAAACATTTCTGCCTCATTCGCATATTCATCTTCAGCGATACCATAAGCAGCAAGTGCCTTTGGAGTACTTCCCCCACTCTGGTCCAGCGCTGCAATAAACCCTTTCTCTTTCTTCATACGCTCAAAATATTTTTCCTGCATCCATCTCACTCCTCCCTTTTATACTTGTTACCTTGGGCGACGTTCTTCAGCCAATTTAGCTTCCACATATTCATTAAACATGAGTTCATCCTCCTCATTAAATCTGTTTGATTTGTTACTCTTAATATAGACCGATAGAAAAAATTACACAACGGCAACAAGATTGAACTTTGTTCGGATTTTAGACCGATCTTTTTCTCCGCTTCCATACTCAGATTTTTTTCTTGAAAAACTAATAGTATTAGTTATAATAAAACTAACGGCGTTAGTTAAAAATCTAAAATGAGGTGGATGGAATGATTAGAAAGTTTGATACTTTATATCAAGTCGCTTTTTTTGAAAAGGTTTTCCCAGTCAATTGTTATTTAGTTGAAGAAGAGGATGGATTAACACTCATAGATGCTGCCCTACCAAATAGTGCTAAGACCATTATTCAAGCAGCAAAGACCCTTAACAAACCCATTACTCGAATTGTTCTAACCCATGCTCATGGAGATCATGTCGGAGCATTGGATGAACTGAAAAAATTGTATCCTCATGTCCCTGTTTTCATTTCCATTCGAGATGCGAAACTTTTAAAAGGTGACCGATCTTTGGAAGCTGATGAACCTCAAACTCCGATTAAAGGGGGAGTTCCAAAGAATATTCAAACTACACCAGATGTTCTTCTGAAGGCCGGGGATCAAATTGGCTCTTTGGTGGCCATACCTTCGCCCGGCCATACACCAGGATCCATGTCTTTTTTGGATAAGAGAAATAACATATTGATAGCAGGGGATGCATTCCAAACAAGAGGTGGCACAGCCGTTTCAGGCCAACTTAGGCCTTTCTTTCCTTTCCCTGCAATGGCCACTTGGAATAAAATCAAAGCTTTAGAAAGTGCTCAACAATTACTTAAATCACAACCGAAGCTATTAGCTGTGGGGCATGGGAAAGTTCTTGAAACCCCAATGGAGGAAATGAAGAAAGCCATTCATGATGCAAAGCAAAAACTAAATTATCCGGAGGCTTAAGTCATGTCACCAAGATCTGGACTTAATTTTTCAACGGTTTTTCAAAAAGCCGTTGAAATTGTTGAACATAATGGAATTAATGGCCTTACCATGGGAATTTTAGCAAAAGAACTTAATATCAAAACTCCCTCTCTTTACAATCATGTCAGTGGGATTTTAGAAATCCAACAGAAAATAGCTTTTTATAGTTTAGAAAAAATGCACACTGCTATGAGGCAAGCATCCAACAAATCAAATGAAGTTGACGATAAAATTATTTTTGTTGGGAAAGCCTACCTAAACTATGCTCGTCAGAACCCAGGATTGTATGAAGCCACTTTTCTACCAAATGTTCAGGATAATAAAGAGGTTCAAAAGGTATCCGAACAGATTGTTCAAATATGCGTGGAACTACTGCATCCTTTTCACTTAGAGTCTTCAGATACTATTCATGCTGTACGGGGGTTTCGAAGTTTCTTGCACGGATTTGCTACGATCGAAAAATCAGGCGGTTTTGCCATTCAATTAGGACATGAGGAAAGCATTGAAGCTATACTGCAAATTTTTATGGAAGGTTTGAAAGAAAGGGCGAAATAAAGCTCCGGTCACCCCCATTATGGTGAAACTCCACCCCAATGAGGGTCATTTGTAACCTTTCCCCCTCCTCTCTACATAAGCTATAATAGAAAACTTTGGAGAGGAGTATGTAAGGATGGCTGACCGAAAAAATCTACCTTCTGAACATTCAAGAGATTTTCTTGGGGAAGTATTTGACCGAAAAAATCCATTACTTGGGTCAATCAATGAATTTTTCAACGGAGTTGCTCAGCAGCGAATTCCGGTTGAAAAAATCGAAACAGATAAACATATCATTTATGAAGCACGTTTGCCCGGCATCTCAAAAGAAGAAATAGATATTGATTTGCTCAGAGACCATTTGAGAATCAAAGTAAATCGAAAACAGGAAGAAATCGCAAAGGGATACCAGGAAAGTAAACAAATGAAACTTGAGCGTCTCATTTATCTTCCTGCTAATATTTCTGTGGATGGAATGAAAGCTACCCATCGAGACGGGCTTCTTAGAATCAAATTCCCCAAGGTTAAAGGTAAAAAAATCGAGATCGAATAAGAGAAACCGAGCAATTATAGCTCGGTTTCATTTTTTTACATCATTTTACATATCATTTCCCAGGAAATGACTCAATCAAATCCTTTTAAATCACTAAATCACTAAGTAAAAGTTAGAAAAGTTCTTTTTTGTTGTATAAAAAAGGAAGAGAAAGCAAAAAGTAACCTTAATATAATAGAAAAGGAGTGAATGTATTGAACACAAGAATTGTTATTGGGGCTTTACTTTTTGTTGGTTTACTTTTTACTAGTGCCTTCAGCATATCTTCTGACAATGAATCTAATACGGCACATGAAGGGCAAAAGGAAAACATGAAGGAAATAAAATTAGAGGAAGGTCTCCAAACCGTTATTGATACGGTTGAAAAACTAAAAATCGCAATGAATAAAACGACTCCTGACATCAAAGAGGTAAATCGGTTAGGTAAATCATTGAACGACAACTGGGATTCCATTGAGAAAAAAGTAGAGGAAAAATATCCTGAAGATTACGAAAATATTGAGGAAAGTCTGTATCCCCTCATCTCAAATACAATTAGACAAGACGAAATGGATGTAAAAGAAATTAAAAAATTAACAGATGATACTTTGTCAAAGATCCTTGAATTTCAAGAAAAAATCTCTTGATAATATAAAAAGGTCTTCCTCTTTTACATGAGAAAGACCTTTCTTATTACTTTACTTTTACTTTCTTAATTTGTTTGCTACGCAACTGACCACATGCTGCATCAATATCAGTACCTTGTTCTTGTCGAACTCCACAATTTACGCCTTGCTTTTTTAGGGTTTGAAAAAATTCAGAAATCACTTCTTGATCACTTCGTTGGTACTGACCATGTTCATCTACAGGATTGTATGGAATCAAATTGACGTAGGATAGATGTTTTTTATCCTTAAGAAGTCCAGCGAGTTCTAGGGCTTCTTTTTTATGATCGTTGACTCCACGAAGTAAAATATATTCAAAAGTAATTCTTCGATTAGTCTTTTTTAAATAATAGTCAATGGCCGGCATTAACTTCTCCAACGGGAATGCCCGATTGATTTTCATGATTTTCGTACGCAACTCATTATTTGGAGCATGAAGAGAGACGGCTAAGTTTACCTGTGAATTTTCATCAGCAAACTTGTAAATCTTATCCACTAGACCACTTGTTGAAACCGTAATATGACGAGCGCCTATAGCAAGTCCTCGCTGCTCATTAACCACACGCAGGAAATTCATGAGGTTGTCATAGTTGTCAAATGGTTCTCCAATACCCATCACCACAATATGACTCACACGCTCTTCTTCCCCCTGCTCATCTAAATGCTTTTGCACCTGCATAATTTGTTCCACAATCTCCCCGGCTGTTAAGTCGCGATTTTTAGTTAACAACCCACTAGCACAAAAGGAACAACCAATATTACAACCAACTTGAGTTGTTACACATACGGATTGCCCATAATGATGACGCATAAGAACTGTTTCAATTAAATTTCCGTCCTGTAAGCGGAATAAAAATTTAATCGTACCATCAGACGATTCCTGTTTAACCTCTACATCCAGGGAATAAAGAACAAAATGATCTTCCAACAACTGGATACAATCCTTATTCACATTCTGCATATCAGAAAAATTTTGGACTCGTTTATTGTACAACCAGTCCCAAATTTGTTGAATTCGGAATTTCTTTTGACCATGCTCCACAAGCCAATCGGTTAACTGATCATATGTTAATCCATAGATGGACTGTTTTTCCATAATTAAAACCTCTTTCTTTAGAAAACTTGTCATTAGCCAGGTCTTTATGGCGAATGCCTTAGTTGCCTTATATGCAGAAAGGAAAAACTTATTCTTTCTTTCTGCGTAAAACATTTCCCTATCATATCTTACTTAAAGTATACCAATGTGGCAACTATTTCAATCATGAACATCTAATTATATATCAAATTTAGGAGAAAATATAGGTGTCATAAGCAAATCAATAGACAATGCTAATCTTCAAGCGTAAGATTCTATTCCATAAGAAGATTCTATAAATTTATTCACAAAGGAGCGAACCCATGTCTTCTAATAACAAAGTTTTTCATAATACTCAACTGTCGGTTCTTGACTTAGCCCCCATAGTTGAGGGAGGTAGTGCATCCGAATCTTTTCAAAATAGTGTTGAGCTTGCACAACTTACGGAAAAGTTAGGGTACAAACGATATTGGTTTGCTGAACATCACAATATGCCCGGGATCGCAAGCTCCGCAACTTCTGTTGTGATCAGTCGGATTGCCGCAGCAACAAACACCATCCGTGTTGGTGCAGGTGGGATTATGCTGCCAAATCATGCGACACTGGTTATTGCCGAACAGTTTGGAACATTAGAATCCATGTTCCCTGGTCGGATAGATCTTGGTCTAGGTCGTGCACCAGGAAGCGATCAAGGAACAGCTTATGCTCTTCGTCGAACATTAAATCGTGGTGCAGAAGAGTTTCCTCAACAAGTAGAGGAATTACAGGGGTATTTTGCAGGGACCGAGCGAGTGCACGCTTTTCCAGGGGAAGGATTAAAAATTCCTATTTGGCTTCTTGGATCTAGTGGTTTCAGTGCCCAATTAGCTGCTCAAAAGGGACTTCCTTTTTCCTTTGCTAGCCATTTTGCGCCAGAGTATACATTGCAGGCTCTTCGTTTATATCGTAACAACTTCAAGCCATCGGATGTGTTAGACAAACCTCATTCCATGGTTGGTGTGAATGTCATTGCTGCAGACACAGTTGAAAAAGCCAAATGGCTTGCAACCTCTCAGCAGCAGCAATTTTTAAGCTTAGTTCGTGGGATGCCAACTCAATTAAAGCCACCAATTGATGATATTGAATCCGTATGGACACCTTATGAGCAAGACCATGTTGAAAAAACATTGGATTCTCGTTCAACTATCGTTGGTGATGCCAAACTAGTTGAAGAAAAACTAAAAGCATTTATTGATGAAACGGAAGCAGATGAAGTCATTGTGAATTCACAAATATATCATCATCAAGATAGAATGAGATCATATGAAATTTTGGGAGAAATGATGGAATAGGAAGGTTGTTGGGACAAAACTTCTTAAAGCTCTAAAAGAACCATGCAGTGAAATGTCATTTTGTTTGGTGTATTTTCGTGCCAAGTGTCCCAAAAAAAAGATGATTCCTTCAAAAAGTTAGGAATCATCTTTTTTCTTTTCTACTATTACAGCTCTTTCCTTTCCCCATTCAACGAATAACTAGCCGTAATTTCTGCGTTCAGCGAGTGAGATACAGAACAATACTTCTCCGTTGATAATTCAATGGCTCTTATTACCTTATCCTCTGGAAGATCTCCCTCTAGTGTGTAATGAATATGGATTTTGGTAAAACGTTTAGGATGGTCGTCCGCCCGATCACCTTCTACATCCATGGAAAAAGAAGTAGGATCCAATCGCATCTTTTTTAAAATAGAAATAATATCTATTCCTGTACAGCCTGCCACAGCATTTAACAATAATTCTGTTGGACGTGCTCCTGTATTTTTCCCTCCTACTTCCTCAGAAGCATCCATTTTCAACTCGTGACCAGAAGGAGTTGTACTTGAAAAAGCCATGTCTCCATTCCATTTTATTGTAGTGTTCATCATAAAAAAGCACCCTTTCTTATTTTTTCAAAGATAGATGTAATTGTAGTAGGAATCGATAAATCATTCCAATGGCTTCTCCTACTGTAATCTCATCATGAAACCCATCAAGACGTTCAAATGAAAAATTCACATCCCAAACACCATCTTGATCATTGAACATCAACCGATAACTTGTTTCGTCCCCATGCAAGGATTCTGAGAAAAAGCTTTTCAACCTGTCTTTTGCTTTTTTAGGGACCCTCAATCCAAACAAAGCAAAGTAACGACTAAAGACGATATCGTACTCCATTGATAACCCATCAATCTTTACAACATCAAACCATTTGGATTCTATGTATAAAAATTCGTTCTTTTTCTTTTTTAAAATGGCTACGGGCTCGTGCAACAATTTGTTAGGATTTTCTACCTCAATCAAATTCTCGGTTTCTTTATCTACTCTCTCCATATAACTATCTAAGAAGCGATCACTAGGTAAATCCTCTTCAAGAACTATATCCCGAGGGAAATTGTTGGATTCATTGAGAATTTGTAATTCCTCTGGAAATACCAAAATAGTTTGCGTACCTTTCCGCTTGCCCTCTTCCTCTAATCTTTCTTTCAACTTTTCCATAAGACCCCACCTCCTATCCTTTCCATTATACCCAAATGAATAGGAAGAAATCCAATTCACACGCTTATGGTTCAAAAGAAAAAATACTATTCCTATGAACAGTGTGTTAGTTTGACGAGCTTGCATTTGCTGCTGCAACAGCACCTATCCCAGCTAACATGGTGGCTTGCTGCGTTTGTATAAACAGTTTCTATAGTTGTAAGAATATTTGTTTGCTCCATTGTTGTATCCTCTTTCTTTTGACTATAAGAAAAATGGATACCACCATTAAGTTTATATCCTTATATCGTTTAAAAAACTGCATTTGATTAGAAACAAATAAAGTTTCACAACTATTTTTAGTAATTCAGCTTGTATTAAGAGAATTTTTAAAAAATATGGAGCATTTTTATAGGATTGTTATGTTTTCTTACGCACAATCCTTCAAAGCCAAGTTTAAGCGGATTAATCCTTATATAACTAGTTTGCCCATTTTTTTCTATCCCTGTACGATAAAATATGGATAGTGCAATGAGAAAATGACGAAGGGAGATTGGAACTATCAACGATTCAGTTGCTGCGATTTCAACAGATACCATTACTTTTTCAAAACCGTCTTTAGAAGACGGTACCGAAATGTGGAAGCTCGTAACAAATTCCACTCTTGATCAAAATTCTGCATATAAGTACATCATGATGAGTAAATATTTTAGAGAGACTTGTGTTGTAGCCAAACATGAGGATCAGCTCGTTGGCTTTGTGACCGCATTTATCCCCCCAAAACAACAAGATGTTGTTTTCGTGTGGCAAATCGGTGTTGACCCTAACTTTAAGGGTAAGGGAATTGCATCGAAGCTTCTCCATGAATTAATCAACCGGGAGGCTTGTCAAGACGTACGTTTCGTTGAAGCAACAGTGACCCCAGATAACGAAGCGTCAAAAGCCTTGTTCCGTAAACTCGCGAAAGATTTTCAAACCGAATGCTCGGTTCATGAATGCTTTTCAAAGGACTTATTCCCTACAGAAGATCATGAAGCTGAGGACACGTTTCGTATCGGTCCTATCGAGCACTAATTACTAGACGTTACAAGTCAATTTTGTTTTTGTTTCGAAGGATAACAAAAACCCTTTTGATCAAGACCTACTATACGTATGTTTAAAATACGAGGAGGAATCATTTTGAGTCAAAACAATTTAGATGTTTTTGAAAATATCGAATCTCAGGTGCGTAGTTATTGCCGCAGCTTCCCTACTGTTTTCACAAAAGCAAAGGGCCATTTAATGTGGGATGAATCAGGTAAAGAATATATTGATTTTTTCAGTGGTGCTGGTGCGTTGAATTACGGACACAATGACGAAAAAATGAAGAAAAAATTAGTGGAATACATCATGGAAGATGGTATTACACACTCACTAGACATGGCAACATCTGCAAAACGGGAATTTATTTCTAGCTTTAACGACATTATTTTAAAGCCACGTAAAATGGATTACAAAATTATGTTTCCGGGACCAACAGGAACAAACTCCGTCGAAAGTGCACTGAAGCTTGCTCGTAAAGTAACAGGGCGTACTGATGTTATTAGTTTCACGAACGGCTTCCATGGCATGACCATTGGCTCTCTTTCTGTAACTGGAAATTCCATGAAGCGCCGTGGGGCAGGTATCCCACTTCACCATGTGGTGACCATGCCATATGACCAATATGTGGACCACCAAGATTCTCTTGATTATTTGGAGCGCTTCTTAGAAGACAGTGGAAGTGGAGTTGCTATCCCAGCAGCGATGATTCTAGAAACTGTACAAGGAGAAGGCGGGTTAAATACAGCAAGATTTGAATGGCTCAAAAAACTGGAACAGATCTGTAAGCGTTGGGGCATCCTTCTCATTATTGATGATGTTCAGGCTGGAGTTGGGCGTACAGGAACATTCTTCAGCTTTGAAAAAGCAGGTATTAAACCCGACATCATTTGTATGTCCAAATCATTAAGTGGTTACGGATTACCTTTTGCTGTGACTCTCATTCGTCCAGATCTAGATGTGTGGACTCCAGGGGAACATAATGGAACTTTCCGCGGAAATAATCATGCTTTTGTTACAGCTACGGTTGCCCTAGATTATTGGAAGGATAAGAAATTTGAAGATTCCATTGAAGAAAAATCTATTGCTATCCAAAACTTTTTAAAATCCATGGTAGAAAAATACCCTGAATTAAAAGGGGAAGTTCGTGGACGCGGGTTTATGTCCGGAATTGTTTCTGAGGTGGAAGGCCTATCAAGTAAGGTGGCTGAGGAAGCCTTTAAACGAGGATTAATTATGGAAACAGCAGGAGCCAATGACGAAGTATTCAAGCTTTTCCCTGCCTTAACTATTGATACAGCTGCCCTTCAAAAAGGATTCGATATTATCGAAGAAAGTATCAAAGTTCTCGTAAAAGAACCAGTAGCACAATAAGAGAATAACTTTTCAATAGGAGGAAATGAAGATGAAAGTAGTTGCATTAAATGATGTACTAGAAACCGAACATGACGTTGATGGTGGGAATTGGGTTAGCCGTCGCCTTATTTTAAAAAAGGATGGAATGGGATACTCTGTACACGACACTATTATTAAAGCAGGAACAGAAACTCATATTTGGTATCAAAACCATTTAGAATCCGTTTATTGCATCGAAGGAGAAGGGGAAGTTGTTACTCTTAAGGACGGAAAAGTCTGGCCGATTAAGAAGGACGTTCTTTACGCTCTAGACGAAAATGATGAGCACCTCCTCCGTGCTAAAACTGACATGCGTATGGTTTGTGTCTTTAACCCACCGGTTGCAGGAACAGAAGTTCACGACGAAAACGGTGTATATCCAGTAGCCGAAGATGAATAGAAGTAACAAAAGAGGACAGGGGCTTGCCCCTGTCCTACTCATTTTGGCTAACCTATGATGTAACCCTTTTAGATTTCGTATCAAACAAGCTCTGTTGCTTTTGCATTTAATACAACTTGTTCTGGATTTTTACAACCTGGAATGACCGTGGTTACTGCCGAATGCTTCAAACACCACGCCAATGCCCAAGAGGCTATGGATACCCCTTCTGGCACCTCATTGTGTCCAATCTCTTCCACTTCTTTTAATAAGTCGGCGGTTACTTTTGGATCATGCCTAGATCGCACATCATCCTTAGCAAATTGAGCTCCCGGCTTATATTTCCCACTCAAGTATCCACTTGCTAATGGAACACGTGCGAGAACTCCAAAGTCCTGACGTTCAGCCGCAGGGAAAACTTTTTCTTCAGGAGCACGATCTAAGCGGTTGTATACCACCTGAATGGCAGAAACGCCATATTCCTCTCCCTTCTTCACTTGGTAATCTTCATCATTAGTACGCAAAGAAACCCCAAGGTGTCGGATTTTTCCAGCTTGCTTTTGTTTATCTAACATGGTCCATAAATCATCGTTATTAAATTCCTCATCTGTACACGAGTGTGCCTGGTACAAATCTATATAATCCGTATTTAAAGCTTTCAGTGAGGTATCCAGTTGTTTCAGGACATCGTCAGGACTCCAATGTCTAGTTCGGTCAAAATTCCCATGAAAATGATGGCCAAACTTTGTTGCCACAATCCAATCCTCTCTATTTCGGCGACTTATATAATCACCAATCAAACTCTCCGATAGGTGATCACCATAGCATTCTGCTGTATCAATTAAATTGATTCCTACCTCTTTGGACTTGTCCAAAATAGCATCCACTTCCTGTTGTGAAAATGCTTTTCCCCATTCACCGCCATATTGCCATGTTCCTATTCCGACAACAGATACCTCTAAATTTGACTTTCCTAGTTTACGATACTTCATAAAATTCACCTCGTTAGAATGTCTATATATTTCACTTAGACTATGTAGCTGACTTCCCACCACGTGCCAAAAGTAGACTATAACTTGTTTTTAAATCCCCAATACGCCCCCTCGTCCATATGAACAAATGGAATATCTGTATCCACTTCCCCTAGAATTCGCTCTATTTGAATATCATCCCCAGACAACCATTTTTTAAAATCAAACTCTTCTGGCTGCTGGTCCCCACCTAAAGCGAACCAAGATTTCAACTCTTTAGGAAAATAGACAGAGGTATGGATTGTTCCGGCCCAATCTTTATATAATTTAGAAAAAACTCCACCTTGGGAGTCATTCATCAAGCGAAAAGCCTCTTGACTACTTAATGAACCTGTATCTTGTTGTTTTTTGATAATATCCATTCTACGTTTCGAATCCGCTAAATGGTTTCGATTTTCTTTTGTTAACATTTCAAAATGGTTCGTGCAAACTTGCGCTTGTCGTACTTCAACTCCTCTTGGTGAGGCTTCCACAACATAAGTCTGTCCACTTTGGTCATAGACAATGTAGCTAAAAGAATGTCGATGGGGTATTTCTTGTAACATCTCTACAGCTTCACCAACTGTCGCACAGGATTCCAAAATTAAACGACCAATCATGCAACAAATGAACCCATCTCCGGGCTTTTTTCTGTGCATGAAGTTATAGCCAAGAACTAGGCCTCTTTCATTCATCCCATCCATTCTTCCTGTAACTCTTTGGCTGGGGCCCATTATGGCATAGCCTTGGTCTGTCGGTTGAAAAAAAACATACCTTCCTTCATAGGTCTTTGGATGATAATCATAGTTACGTATGAAGTAATCTTCACCTGTCATGATCGAGCAACCAGACTTCACATAGTCTAGCCTGTATCCACCAAACTCCATCAAGACTCGTTTCATATCCCACTCAAGGGCATCCCTCATCCCCACTAACTCGTCCCATACACCAGGAGCAAACCGAATAATCGCCTCCTTTACTTCTTTTTCTTCTACAGTGAATCGAGGAATTCTTACTTTCCATTGTTTCTCTCTATTTTTTATAGTTAATGAATCCTTTAGCAATTCACCTTGCCAAAATCCAAAATCATAGTGGTTTCCTCTAAACTGTAAAATGTCACTATGTATTTTTTTCATAAGAAGTTCTCCAATCTTGGTTTGTACCCTAATGGTAAAACATATTTATATCAAATTCCAAATAGAAGACTTGGCTAATCATACCAAGTTTATTTAATCATTCTTTCCATGTTTGTAACATGATAAAATAAGTTAATATTACAGAAATTTTCGAGTGATTAAAATTTTTCCAGGAGGTTACAGAGTGAAGCAAGTTTTTAATCTTATTTCTTTATCCATAATTTTATTTGGTGTTGGTTGTTCTGCTCAAAATGGTCAGGAAAACCAAATTCCAACGTCTAATGAAAATAATCTTACAGTGGAAGAAAAGGAAACTCCAGTGAATACCACTCCTGACGAGGTTGAACCAAAAACACCATCTCCCTCTCAAGAAAACTCTTCTGAACCAAAAGATGGATTTGTGAATGCAACTGTCACTCGTATAGTTGACGGCGATACGGTAAAAGTTGATATAAATGGAGAAGAAGATACTTTACGCTTGTTACTTGTGGATACTCCTGAAACTGTGGCTCCAAACACACCTGTACAACCTTTTGGTAAAGAGGCAAGTGACTTTGCTAAAAAGACGTTAACAGGTCAAGAAGTCCAGCTTGAATTCGATGGGCCAAAGCGTGATAAATACGACCGTTTGTTGGTATACCTCTGGATAGGTGACCAAATGTTTAACGAAATGTTATTGGAAGGTGGCTATGCTAGGTTAGCCTATGTCTATGATCCTCCCTACACCCATTTTGACGCCTATATGAAGGCTCAAAACCATGCATTGGATCAGAAGCTAAGGATTTGGAGCATAGAAGGTTATGTTACAGAAGATGGATTTTCTGAGGGTTTTGGAGAATCATCTGATCATTCACAAGACACTAATTCTTCATCGAACAAGGAAACTGAACCTAATGAGGAAGTCTACTATTCGAAGTGTGCTGAAGCACATGAGGCGGGTGTCACTCCACTTTATAAAGGAGATCCGGGTTATGGGACACATCTTGATGGAGATGGAGACGGGATTGCCTGTGAATAAAGACTTGTTTTGAGTGGTGCTTGGATATTGATGAGTTTTAAAGCTGATCCCTTTTATTTGGGGGAATCAGCTTATTTGTTATCTTTGCACGCAAATTAAACAAAACCATAGATGACATTCTTGCCAAGAATTTATTAAAGCTCAATCGCGAGCCGGACCATATCCCTACACTGGATCCCGTTCTCATAAATTTCCTGTTCATAATGTTTCACAAAAAAATCCTGATCAACTCCAGTAATACGAAATCCACATTTCTGGTAGAGTGCCAATTGACCAATACTTGAGTTGCCAGTTCCGACTTCCAAAACCTTATAACCACGATTTTTCGCCCTACTAACGGCATCAAGAACTAACTTTTTCCCAATGCCCATCCCTTGCTTTTCCTCTCTCACCGCAATATTTACTAACTCAATAGTTTCTGGCCTTGTTGGTAACAATACATACACACCAACAATCTCATCCTCCCATTCAGCAACAAAGCATTCTCCTCTATGGAAATATTGCTCAACTATCGCAACTGAAGGGTCTGCTAGCAGAAGCAGATTCATAGGAGCTGTCTCACCCAAATCTAGCCTTCTTACCTTAACGTCCATCTTGAATCACCCCAAAATAAATCATGAATATATCCAAGTGTATGTCCTAATTCTCCATTTTCCCACATCTTTTCAAGCTCATCTCTAGTTACCCATTTAGAATCAACCACCTCTGTTTCTTATCATGTTCAGAAAAGTCTTTTTTGAATAGCCATACATCATAAAAATCTCGATGATGATCACGTCTAAAACTTTTCACTATTTCCCCCTGGGCACCCCTTAAATTTATACCAATTTCTTCTTCAGCTTCTCGAATAATTCCGTCAAAACTAGATTCCCTTTCCAAAATAGACCCACCTGGACATTTCCACAAATTTGGATGGGGCTTCTGTGTATGTCTTTTTTGTACAAAAATCATTCCCTCACTATTTCTTATCCAAGCACTAACAACAATATGATATTCACCCTCTAGCAATCACCATCCACTTTATTCTATTACCTCTTACGCAAAACTATTAGTACTACAGGAATAAGAACCAGCGATAACAGACCACTTCCAAGTGATAGTATAGTAAAACTATATCCAGCCACAACCATACCTGAGAGTGCTCCCCCTGCTGCTCCTGACAGAGCAACCAGTACGTCTACCATTCCTTGAACTTTAGCCCGATTTATGGGGGTTGTTGCATCTACGATGAGTGCTGTTCCGCTAATTAGACCGAAATTCCACCCTAATCCTAGTAATATTAACGCAATCGTGAGAATACCTACTGAATCCATTGGTGCGTAGGCTGCAAAAATGCCAGCTAGAAGCAAGGTAAAACTGGATGCAAACACCATACTATGACGCCCAATTTTGTCAACAAGAACACCTGTCAAAAGGGAGGGAAGATACATGGCTCCAATATGAAAACCAATGATTAATCCAACTGCACTTAACCCATGACCATGATTACCCATATGCACAGGCGTCATGGTCATAACTGCCACCATGACGATTTGAGTAACTACCATGACGGTAGCACCAATACTAATTTCTCGCTTGTTTATTTCTAAGATCTCATCTTTTGTATCAATAAGTATAGGATCTTGTCTACTTTCTTTTGTTTCCAGCGCTTGTGCAATTTTCAGTGGATCTGGACGAAGAAAAATAAAAAGTACCAAACCTGCTAGAAAAAATGATGCTGCTGCTAAAATAAATGGACCTGCTAGTGAAGGTATCCCGATGGATAGTGCAAACTTACCCATTACGTTCACTAAATTGGGTCCTGCAACTGCTCCAAAAGTCGTTGCTACTAAAGCAATACTCACCGCCGTTGCTCTCTGCCTTGAATTCGCTAAGTCAGTACCTGCATATCGAGCTTGTAGGTTTGTAGCTGTTCCTGAACCATATACAAGTAAGGAAATAAATAAAAGAATGATATTGTGTGTTACAGCTGAAATTATCACCCCAACCGCACCGACACCACCTGTCATAAATCCCGTTGCAAGTCCAATACGTCGACCATAATGCTGTGATAAGTTTCCAACTAGTAATGCCGCACCTGCTGATCCTAGTGTAAATAATGCAATTGGAAGTCCTGCAAGGCTATCTGTACCTAACATATCTTCAGCAAGCAAAGCCCCTATCGTAATCCCTGAAGCAAGGCCAGCTCCACCTAAAATCTGGGCAATCACAATAATCATTAGCGTACGCTTATATAATTTCTTTTGTTTGTCTGGATTATCAATATAAAGCTGATGTATCTCTTCACTATTTTTTTCATCCATAAATTAACATCCTATCCTATAATTATTTTATGCCAACAATTTACATATCTAGTAATCTTTTAATCATCTTATTCCCAAATACTAGCAAAAAAGCAACACTCATAAACATCTAATTTATTTTATAAATATTTTTTGATAGATTTCCTTTAAGACCATTTAGGAAGGCGCTGGTCTTCCGCTCTCTTTTCAATAGCTTGGTTCACGTCGAACCTCCTCTTCCCATAATGCACTCCATATACCCATATGGGTATAGTTAAATACATTATAAAGAGAAACCACTAACTTTTCAAATAAATCTTTTCATTACATTGTAAAAGATAACCACTCAAGTAAACGCTGTAAAAACAAAGTTTTAGACATAGTCCATATTGAGCTGGAGAGGAAACAACATCGTTGCCGAAGTTGTAGTCAAGTGGTACATCGAGTTCATGATTATTGAATCCAGACAATTAAACATAAAAATTTTTTAGTAGAAGGACAGCCTTGTTTTATCGAAAAAGAAGATATGTAAGTAAAGGATTTAGGAAACGATTTTAGGAAGATAATACAATTGTCGAGAGGTATCAACGTTAGTCAGTAGAATTCAACCATCCATTGGATTGGAATTAATAGAGGGGAAGAACTACAAAGATGTGGCTTCTTGCTTTCATACTCTTCCTCAAATGCTGTCATGCGCCGCTTTGATTAAGTAAGTTCTTCTATGTTAGAAGAGACAAATCAATTACCTGAGCAATTGTGATTGACGAGGGGGATGCAGGTGTAAAAAAATTGATAAATTCATTTGGTAGTTGCTTATTTGATTCTTTATTCGCTATCATAAAGAAGACACCTCTTCTGTATTGGTAGTGTTTTTTAGACATTTACACTATACCAAACATTGAGGTGTATGATTATTTTTCCTGTCAAGGATCATATTCAACGACTACTAGCCATACAGATAGTTATTTCAAACACATTTTTCTTGGTGCGAAAGTTGAGTTATTCACGAATTATTCTACTTTAAATTGTCCCATCATACCTGCATCTTCATGTTCCAAAATATGACAGTGATACATAAATGTGCCGGCATATTTAAAGGTAGCAATAAGTCTAACTTTTTCATCAGGATAAACAAGGATCGTATCTTTCCAACCAGATTCATTAGCAGGAGGACGCTCACCATTACGGTCAATGACTTGAAATTGAACACCATGTGCATGAAATGGATGAGGCATACCTCCCATCATTCCAGTTGCTTTATTTGAAACTTCCCATATTTCCGTATCATTCAGCTTTAAATATTCATCTATTCGTTTTATATCCATTTGTTTACCATTAATATTCCAATTTCTACCCATTCCTTGTAAAACAAATTCTCTAGTGTTGATGGCTTCAGAAGAATCAATTCTTTCCATATTCACTATTTTTTTTGGAATATTATAGGATTCGTTGATTTCATCATTGACAATAAACTTCATGAGTTCAGTACCTTGATCGGTTAGTTCAATTGTATCTCCTGTTTTATAATTTGAGAAATCTACTATAATTTCAGCTCTTTCTCCAGGACTAATTATAAGTTTCTTCATCTCTACAGGTGCTTCAAGTAAGCCCCCGTCACTTCCAATTTGATAAAAACTTTGCTTGTTACTTAAAAATAATTCGTAAAATCTTGCATTTGAACCATTCAATATACGAAATCGCACCTTACCTTTTGAAACCCTTAAATGCGGATTAATAGCACCATTAACTAATAACGTCCCTCCCTGCATTCCCATCATGACTTCTTGCATCCCTAACTTATATTCGAACCTTCCATTTGCATCCAGCTTCTTATCCTGCAGAACTAGTGGTATATCGTTAATGCCATATTCACTTGGAATATTAAGACGATTCGACTCATGATCATCAATGAAAAATAAACCTGCAAGCCCCTTATACACCTGCTCACCAGTTTTATGAAGTAAATGAGGATGATACCAAAGTGTCGCTGCTGGTTGGTCAATTGTAAACTTTGGATTCCAGGTTTTTTTAGGATTAATAATAGAATGGGGACCACCATCATTTTCTCCATCTACTTCTAGTCCATGCCAATGAACAGTTGTATCTTCATTGAGTTCATTTTTCACCTTAATAGATACTTCTTGACCCCTTCTGACTCTGATTACTGGTCCTAGGTAGTCTCCGTTATATCCAAAAGTATTTGTCTCCTTCCCCTTGATAAATTCTTTCTTAGCCATTTTTGCTGTTAAATAAAATTCTGCTTTATTGGGGTCAGTACTCTTATTTTCTAACAGCGGGGGAATTGGTAATGCTATTCCCCCGCTGTTCTGAGTATTAATTTCATCTATTTCATTGTTACTAAAGAACTTACTAAATCCCACTGGTATCATAGAAATAGCAATTAATCCAACTGTACCCTTTAAAGACTTAGAAAGAAAATCTCTTCTATTGTATTGGTTCATTTTGCGCATCCTCCATTAAAATCATTATACTATCTGAATGGTAGGCGAATAGTTGATTGGATATAATATTGTAAAATAAAAATGTGCAAAATCGATCAAGAAATTAATATAAATTGAAGTTACAAGTAATAACGGTATTCTTAAAACAAAGCTAACTACAAAATAATCCCCTTGTCAAAAATTTTTCCATTGTATCCATAAGAATCCACCATTCCAAAGGATCCCTTGTCCTCCATTCATCATGATGATTTCTTCCTTCTATAATAGAATTGAATTTGAATTTAGTATTATACTGCTTTTCATTACTTATAAATCCTGCTTTTTGATAACTTCTTTAAGGATTGGTATACTTGTTTCAAAGTTAGGAGGTATTCTACTAATGAGTGATTTAACCGTAACAGTATACACACGCCCTACATGATCAGATTGTCAAGCATTGAAAGAGTTTCTTTCAGCTCAACATATTCATTATACCGATATTGACTTAACTCAAAACCCTGAAAAGGAAGAGGAGTTAAAGAAAAAAACAGGGAGTAAAATTGTCCCAGGAATTATTATCAGTAAGTCTAGATTTTGGGGATTCTCAAAGCAAGAAAAGTATTTTATCGGATTCGAACAAAATGAATCAGAATTAAGAAAAATTTTAAATGTTTAGTGATGTATGCCAATATAATGTGGATTTTCACCCTTATGATAATAAACTTATTTTCAGTCCGTGCTTATTACAAAAAGCAGGAGGCACCTCCCATTAAAAGTTTGGTGTCTCCTGCTTTTCACTAATAATTAATTTCTTCATCTACCTGCATTCTTAATTGAAATTACTTCCATAAGTTTTTTGAAATCTCCATGAAAACATAATTCCTCTTTAAACTCTCAAACGGAATTTCCAGTTAATTTTTTACAAATTATCGATGAAGTCGTTTTTTATTCCGAGCGTTTATTTTAAAAATATACAAACAAAGCCGCTGAAACCACCTCATTTAAACTCACTTAATGGGGAATTGTTCAGCTGGGTACTTAAATTACGTATTTCGTATTCATTTTTGGTCTCCTTCTTAATAACTTAAAACAGCATCTGCTTAGTAAGGTGTTTCTAAAAAGGTAACAACGCCCGCAACCTATGGCCATCTATTAATTCCTCTTTATTTAATTCATGAATTCTTTCAAGATCATTTTCTTCGTACTTTCGAATCTCTAGATTCATCCAAAAACCCCTTTCCACACATCCATATTTTCACCATTATAGCAAAACTGATATGATAGAGAGGTGTTAACAGAATGTCTTACTCAAAATTGGAGGAACTAAAATGTCATTTGAGCAAATACTTGAAAAATATGCTGAATTAGCCGTTAAAAATGGAGTCAACATTCAAAAGGGACAAGAACTTGTTATTACAGCACCTATTTCATCTATTGAATTTGTCCGAATGTTAACGGACAAGGCCTACCAAGCAGGTGCCTTAAAAGTGCACTATGTGTGGGGGGATGATGAATTAACGCTGTCTCGCTTTACATACGCTCCGGAAGAAAGTTTTCAAGAGTATCCTGATTGGGATGTGAAAAAATTCGAGGCACTATGTGAAAGAGGAGCCGCCTTTTTAAATGTAAAAGTTCCTAATCCTGACCTTTTAACCAATGTGGATCCAGAAAAGGTTGCCCTAGACAATAAGGTAACAGCTCAAGCATTAGCCGAATACAGAAACTATCGTATGAATGATAAAGTTAGTTGGACCATCGTATCCGTACCATCCGAAGCTTGGGCCACCAAAGTATTTCCTGATGTTAGTAAAGAAGAAGCCGTTGAAAAGCTTTGGGAAGCCATTTTTAAAATGACGCGTGCTGACCTTGAGGATCCTGTAGATGCATGGCAAAAACATAAGGATAACCTTCAAGAAAAAGCCACATTCCTAAACGAAAAGAAATTCAAGAAGCTTCATTACAAAGGACCAGGTACCGATCTAACAATAGAGTTTCATCCCAAACACCTTTGGTTATCGGCTGCTGCTAAGCATCCAAACGGAGTGGAATTCATCAAAAACATCCCAACAGAAGAAGTTTACAGCCTTCCATTAAAAACAGGTGTGAATGGAAAGGTAACGAGCACAATGCCTCTAAACTATAGTGGGACACTCATCGAGGAGTTTTCCTTAACCTTTAAAAACGGAAAAATTGTGGATTTTGAAGCCAAAAAAGGCTATGAAACTTTAAAACGTTTGCTGGAATCCGATGAAGGATCCCATTATCTCGGGGAAGTTGCTCTTGTATCCAACAATTCACCAATTTCTCAATCCGGAATTATTTTTTACAACACCCTCTTTGATGAAAATGCTTCCTGCCACCTTGCCATTGGAAAGGCCTATCCAACATGTTTAGAAGGTGGAACATCCATGAGCAAGGACGAACTAGAGGCAGTTGGAGCTAACGATAGCCTTACTCATGTTGATTTCATGATTGGCTCAGGTGAACTCGATATTGATGGAATTACGGAAAATGGAGACACTGAACAACTGATGAGAAATGGATTGTGGGTCATTTAATAGAGATGAAATCTAAAAGCCGTTCTATCTAAATGATAGAGCGGTTTTTTTATACCATTAGGTAAACGTTATAACTCAGAAAATGGGTGAAAACCTACATTGCAAAATAAGGAAGACTGCATATGGTAATACATAGGTATTTACACAATTGATAACATGAAAGGATGAGATCGTTGGCTGGACATAATGAATCACAATTTTTACACGTGAATCAAATAGACCCATGCCGCAAAACATTTTGCGCAACTCGAGACGATTATGCACCCAACTTTTCTACTGAAGGCTTTGTCAATGGAGAAATCCAAAACTTTAGCCTAGAGTATTATACAGGGAAATGGACTATATTATTTTTTTATCCTAGTGATTTCACTTTTGTTTGACCTACTGAATTAGCAGCAGTTGCTGCTCTGTATCCTCAATTCCAACAACTAAACACTGAAATTTTAGCAATCAGTACAGATAGTGTCTATTCACACAAAGTTTTTCAGGAAACATCCCCATCCTTAAAGGACGTTCAATTCCCCATGTTAAGTGATCGGACCCTTGAAATTAGCCGTGCCTACCGAGTGTTAGACGAAAAAACTGGAGCTGCTTTTAGGGCAACGGTATTCATAGATCCAGAAGGTATCATTGTCTCGAAAATGGTATATCCAAAGGAAGTCGGAAGGAATTCCTATGAAATTCTACGACTACTTCAAGGAATCCAATATGCCAGAGAGACGAATACAGGAGTGCCAGTTAATTGGACCCCCGACAAACCAGAGATTCAACGAAAAACAAGGAATATTGAAAAATATAAGGAGAGGAGGACCACACATGAACTATAATCCTAATGAAATATGGGAACGACAACTAACACCCGAGACCTACGGTGCAAAAGGAGCATTAAATGTTCCTACACTTACGTTAAATACTATGCTAACTTATGCCCTTCAGGATGAGTATCTTGCCCAAGCAAGATATGATACTATCCTGCAAAAGTTTGGTGCTATTCGACCGTTTACACAAATTAAGCAAGCCGAAATGAGACATATCAGTGCCTTACTTCCACTTTTTCAAAGATACTTTGTACCAATACCAGAAAACCACGCTATTAATTTTGTGACTCCACCAGCAACATTACAGAATGCTTTTGCCGCCGGAGTCCAAGCTGAAATTGATAATATTAACATGTATGATCGCTTTTTAACTTTTAATATCCCAGCAGGTATGCAAATGGTCTTTACCCAGTTAAGGAATGCCTCAGTCAATCACCTAGCTGCATTCCAACGAGGTTTATCAGCCACATCCTAACTAAAGGGAGACACGACAATCCATCAGTGTCTCCCTTCTACCTAACAAATTCTCTTTTATATCTTAGCGAAACAACACCTTTCTCCTCAGGTAATGAATACGTTGGCTGCTCCCCTTGATATACAAAACCAACTGCTTCATAAAAAGGAATCCCCATAAAATTATCCTTTTGAACAGACACCCACTGTTCCCTTGCTCCACGTTTCGCCTGTTCTTCCGTAATCGTTGCAAGCAATTTACTTCCGATTCCTTCCCGCTTCCTGGATGGATCTAAATAAAGGACAAACAACTCCGTGATTCCTTCACCTGTGAATCCACCCCCGCCAGCACCCACTACATCTCCATCATCTACTGCAACATACCATCCATTCCATCCCTCACTCACATGTAAAGTCTCATTCAACACTCGTTTTTCATTATAAAATTCACTTATTGTTTGCTCGATATATTTTTGTGGAAGAAGTTCATGATAAGTATGCCGGTAACCCTCCGAGCATACTCGAACAATTCCTTTCACATCTTCTTCCCCTGCTTTTCTTACTTCGACCATTAACCTCTCCCCCTCTTCCAACCCTATTTTTATGACTTTCACCTCATCAAATTCATTAAAACTTCATTAAAACTATTTTTATATTCACTTTTATCTAACTCTCTCACCCAAAACTCCAATAAAAGCAATCTTTATTTGAGTTTCCTCCTCCATTTTTTCTCCAAAGTCAATTATAGAGGCTTTTATTTTAACTTTTCATCTACTGACGTGGTCAAAACTCCATTTAAACAGCTCTTTAATTGACTTTGCCCCCCTTACGACACACAAAACTAAAAATAGAGCCGTCCTTAGTTCACTTTTACCATAACAAAAGCCGTTAAACTAAATAAAACCTCTCCCTATAGCCACTTTAGTCTCCACCTTCAAAGCATAACTCAATTAAGAACCCCCTCAAATTAAATTTCACCCCCTCATCCTCCAAAAAACTCTACATTTCCTCCCCTCCCCTCTTATGGTAAAATTCACATTAATCAACTCAAATCAACAATAAGGAGCTATTTTCATGACAAAATACAAAGCACTCTTCTTAGACATAGACGGCACAATCGTCACACCCGATGAAACCATCGAAGATTCAACAAAAGAAGCGATCGCCAAAGTCCAGCAACAAGGTATTCACGTTTTCCTAGCTACCGGAAGACCACTACACGAAATCCAACACATCACTGAGCAACTCCAAATCGATTCCCTTATCGGATACAACGGTGCACTCGCCATTATGGATAACCAAACCATCGTCAACGAACCCATGGACTCAAGCCTTATTAACCACTACATTAAAACAGCAAAAAAACTTGGCAACGAAATGGTCCTATACACAGACAAACTAAACATCTACACCAACATCAAAGCTCCCGTTGTCAAAGAATTTATAAAACAATTCCACCTAAAACAAAACGAACAACTCCATATCCAAACCCTAGACAACATACTCGGAATCAGCATCATCGACGTAACTGATCAAGAAATCCAACAATATCAAACCAATGAAACCATATATTTTTCAAAAGTAAACGTCGAAAGCATCCCAAGTTCCTACGACGTCATCCGTGAAACCGTCAATAAAGGCATTTCTATAAAAAAATTACTCGAGATTCTAGGAATCCCTAAAGAAAGTGCCATCGCCTTTGGGGACGGGATGAATGACAAAGGGATGCTCTCCAATGTAGGAGAGAGCTTTGCCATGGGTAACGCACACCCGGACCTTATTCCGTACGCCAAGCACCAAACAACTAGTGTCACCGAATCTGGCATATTCAACGGACTAAAATCACTAGGGCTGTTATAATAATTTATATCTTATTTTTACATAGAGAAAGGAGGAATAGTGTGGGAGAAACTTATGCAAAACAACAACCAAAGCAAACGAAACGTCCATTAGTTTTAGCAGCTTTGGTCATATCGATGTTTATGGCAGCGATTGAGGGAACGATCGTTGCCACAGCCATGCCAAATATCGTGGCAGACTTAGGGGGATTCAGCATCTATAGTTGGGTATTTTCCTCCTTTCTATTGATGCAAGCTGTCACCACTTTATTTTTTGGAAAGCTATCTGACCTATTTGGACGAAAGCCAGTCTTTATTGTTGGAGTAGGTATCTTTTTAATTGGGTCTATTTTATGTGGATTTGCAGCATCGATGACAACTCTTATTATTTTCCGACTGATCCAAGGGCTAGGAGCCGGAGCAGTTAATCCGATGGTTTTGACAATTGTTGGTGACATGTATACCATGGAGGAACGTTCTAAAATTCAGGGATATTTATCAAGTGTATGGGGGATTTCCTCTATCTTAGGTCCACTTTTTGGTGGCATAATTGTTGAACTTTCCGATTGGGCATGGATTTTTTGGATAAACATTCCACTAGGAATCATTGGCGTCATTGGTGTAACCCTCTTTTTTCATGAAGACATTAAGCATGAAAAGAAATCGATTGACTATGCAGGCTCCGCTCTGTTCTTCATTTCTATTTCTGCTCTTATCATTATTTTAGTTCAAGCAGGAGTTACTTGGCCATGGAACTCGCCTGAAGTCTTAGGTTTATTATCTATTTTTGTTATTGGATTTGCTTTATTCTTATGGCAGGAAACACAAGCAATAAATCCTATGATGCCATTAGGTATTTGGAAAAATCAATTGATCTCCATGGCAAATATCGCCACCCTCACATCAGGAATGATCATGATTGGAATTTCCACCTTTTTACCTACTTATGTTCAGGGGGTTATGGGGTATTCCCCAATAATTGCAGGATTCACATTGAGTACGATGTCCATTGGGTGGCCGCTTTCCTCTACAGCTGCTGGGCATTTGGTGCTCAAGATTGGCTTTCGAAAAACGGCTATCTTGGGTGGGGTCGCCTTAATCATTGGAACCATTGTATTCATGTTTTTGGATCAGTCAAAAGGACCGATTTATGCTGGATTTGGTTCTTTCTGTATTGGGGTTGGAATGGGATTAACGAGCACCACCTTTATTATTTCCATTCAAAGCAGTGTTGATTGGCAAACCCGTGGAGTTGCTACTTCTCTCAATTCATTCATGCGCTCCATAGGTAGTGCTCTTGGTGCTGCTGTTCTTGGTGGAGTTTTAAACATGAGAATGATACAGTCCCTAGGAGAAAAGGGTGAGGAACTCGCTGGTAAAGTAGATTTAAATAATGCCAATAGCCTTCTTGATGAGGAGTTACGTGCATCTCTCTCAAGGAATATGCTTCAAGCCTTACAAGACGCTTTATCTGCATCGTTACACTCTGTATACATTGGGTTATTTATCTTAGCCATTATCACCCTTGCCTTCTGTCTTTGGATACCGAAAGTAGTGAAAACAAAGTCTTAAGGAGCGATCCATTTGAAAAATATTTATCTAGATTATAATGCCAGCACCCCTATTGCTCAAGAGGTCAAGGAAGCCATTCTCCCCTATTTAGATACGGGATATGGAAATCCTTCTGCCCTCCATTACGAAGGAGTAAAAGCAAAAGAAGCTGTGGAAAAGGCCAGAAAACAAGTTGCAGAGCTTATAAACGCTTCAGCAGATGAAATCATTTTTACAAGTGGAGGTAGTGAGTCCAATAACCATGTGTTAAAGGGGGTTTTCCATACCTTTCAAAACAAAGGAAAACATATCATCACCACAAAAATCGAACACCCTGCTATTCTTAATCCATGTCAATACCTTGAAAGCATAGGTGCCAAAGTGACCTATGTAGGTGTGGATTATTATGGACGGGTGAATCCAGCAGATATTGAAAAAGCTATTACGGATGAAACCATTTTGATTTCTGTTATGCATTCTAATAATGAAGTTGGTACTCTTCAGCCTATAGTTGAAATCGGAACAATTGCTAGAAAACATGGAGTTCTATTCCATACAGATGCCTCTCAATCCATTGGTAAAGTACCTATTGATGTAAAAGAATTAAATGTAGATTTTTTAACAATCGCTGGTCACAAAGTGTACGCTCCTAAAGGAGTTGGGGCCCTTTATATTCGGGATGGCATTGAAATTGAATCTTTTATGCATGGAGCTGGACACGAAAAAGGCAGACGAGCAGGAACAGAGAATATTTTACTAGATGTCGGGCTCGGAAAAGCATGTGAATTAGCCAAAGAGCAGCTTCCTAAGAATCAGGAGATTCAAAAAGTAAGAGATTATTTTTGGAAGCAGCTTCAAGCAGAATTTGGAGAAAATATTTCTTTAAACGGGCATCCAGATTTCAGGCTACCGAATACATTAAATGTGAATTTCATCAGGAAGATTGGTCAGGATCTTTTATCCTCAATTCCAGAGTTAGCCGCTTCTACAGGCTCAGCCTGTCACTCTGGAGAGGTCAATTTATCGCCTGTATTAAAGGCAATGAATGTCAGTGAAATAGAAGGTATGGGTGCTATAAGATTTAGTTTAGGAAGAAACACAACGAAAGAGGACATTGATCAAGTACTGAAGTGGTTAAAAAATGTAGTGTAAAAAAATATAATAAACAAATTTCAAGACATGCGTTCGGCATACGGACGCATGTCTTTTTGGTTCATTTGCTAATACATAAACATTGTACTAGGTGCCATTGACCTTGTGGAGCATCGTCGTTAGTACAAAGGAGAGCTTTCATAGTTCCCCTTTAACGGCTTTGGTATAAATATCTATCTCACCCAATATAAATGAAGTAACAAATTATACTGGGGGAAAGATAATGGCTGATGAAGTAATGGTAGATGAGTCGTTTGCATTATCAGAAGATACATTGAGGAAGTATTATGAATTAAACAATCAGAAAAAAGAACTAGAAAAAGAAATGAACCAAATCAAAAAAGAAATTCACCACTACTTAGACGAAACCTTTGGAAAAGAACAAAAAGGGGAAGTGAAACTGGGTAAATATAAAGCTCAGCGTACTATCAAGTCTTCAATAAACTATGACCAGGAGAAGACGGTACAAAAATTAGAGGAACTAAATCTTAAAGATTTTATCTTACTAGTCAAACGACCAGATACTGAAAAACTAGAAGCTGCTATGAAAATCGATTTAGTTAAAGAAGACGAATTTAAAGATTGTAAAACAGACAGAAAGACTCAAGCCATTATAGTAAAGGAATTAAGCTTATAGACAAAAAACGTTTGGGTTTAGTTTATCCAAACGTTTTTTAGCTTATTGCCTAATTATTTCAGTAATTCTTTTTGCTAAATAAGAAACTCTTCACAAAGTAATCTGACACATTCCTTTCATGGATACTGTTGGTTCGAGTTTATAGAAGATGTTACCCTTTTTTCACCTTCTCCATTAAATATTGGACAAAGGCGTCATCTCTTTCTAACCAGGCTTGTTCCTTTTTCTTTAGATGTTTTTCGGCATCGTCATAGGTAGAGTGGTGACCCTCCAATTTTCCTTCATTTTTAGAAATTCCCCAGGTGCCATGAGATCCTTGCTGGATAAGGAATAGATCTCCAGACCAATTTTTATAAAGAGCTCCAAACTCGGATTCCTTGATATTGAATCGATTTCTTTTAGCATCTTCTCGAAGTGGTTGCATAGAAAATGTTTTGGCAACAAACTCGTCATATGCCTGTTGATTCATAGAAGCACCAGATGCCTTTTCATGCCCTCCTCCCCCATAATTTCCTGCTACCGCTGAAACATCCACGTCATCATGAATGGTTCGAAACCCCATCCGTTTTCCACCTATGTTAAGAATCACAATATAATCCAAGTGCGGGAATTCTTTTCCTAATTCATTTCCTAATTCAGAATGGTACTGTTCAGCATAAACGACTCCCGCATATTTTCCATCTATTTTTGTCTGGGTTACTTCTCGTTTTTTCCTCCTAATGTATCGGTCAATCTTCTCTTCTTCCATCTCCAGGATTTTCTTTTCAAAATCGTCAAAATCGAAGGACTCAGAACCACTTAATTTTCGGATCATTTTTTCTTCAAAATTTTCCATAGAGACAAGAAAAAATAAGGAGTTTAAGCGCTTAGCCTTCTCATTCTGATTTTTTTCCCATTCCCATGTATCATATTGACGAACAAGCTCCACATACTCGCTTATAGCCAGAGAAGGTGTTAAAAATTCATTGGCAACCAGATACTCATACAGTAAGGAGGTTGCAGAGGTTAAATTGCCCTCTTTTTCTACCACTATCTTTCCCCAGTCAAAATCATTTAACGGTAGAGCCGTTTTATGATGATCAATCAGTTGAACTTTTCCACCCAAATCTACAAATTCCTGTAAACGAAGGGCGTTTTCTTCGCTTACCGACAAATCTGTTATTAGCAAAAATATATCTTTGTTTCCCTGTTCTACAAAATTTTCAACATCACGATCTAAGCTTGATATGGAATGGTACCTAACCTGAACGTCATCACCAAAAGCAAGCTTGGCTAAGATCCCACAACTTACCCCGTCTAGATCATTGTGCGACATTAATTTGTACATTGATGCTCCCCCATTCAATTATCCATTTTTTCATCTAATGCTTGACGATCAGCAGCTGTCGGCGGCTCTTCCAACCAACCATTTTTAATGAGAAGATTTATCCCATCCTCTGCATATAGAGCAATTTCTGCGATCATTTTTGAATACATTAAAACTAAATCCTTCCTTTGCGTGGCAGAAAGAGCAGCACCATAGTATCCAGCTGCTACTTCAACTATACTCACGAGATGAAAAAGCATCAATTTATCCGAAAATGGGGCCTCTGTTGAGTGTGTGACTTCACCCTGATATGACTTAGGTGTAGGCAGATGAGCTTGGGCTAATTTTTTTCCCATTTCTCCAAGATGTTTTTCACAAAGTTTCATCCCTCGTTGAAAATAATTCCGAATTTCCCTAGAATGAGCAGTCTGACTGAATCCAAGTTCAAGGATCACTTTTACTATTATTTTTTGCATATTATTGACGCACATCTTCTCGAATGGTTGTTGCTAGACAAAGAGTTTAGCTGTTTAAACCATGGAGAGTCATGATTTGCATATAAATATACATAATATTATTTGTAAACAAAGATGGTACCTTAAGTTTAACATCTTCCTCGGAAAATCCTTTAGATATCGGAAAATTTTCATTTTTCATAAACGTACTAACTTATCCAAATGGGTTTTAGAAAGGCTTACTGACTTTTTGAGAATTTCTGCTAATTCCTTATTTTTACAAGTAGACAATAAATATCTGTTCACACAAATAGCCATACTATCGGTTATGTATTGTGTCCAAAGGTTAGCAAGCAATCTATGGAGCAGTCAATTTTTTCTTTTTTTCAAAAGATAAGTATAAAATTTGTCTAGCTCCAGCGAAAAAGCTTCATCGAGTAATCTTCGAAGTTTTTGCCCCGAGTAAGGAAAGCTAC